>NZ_JAAGOZ010000011.1:0-150959 GCF_010499845.1 Salipiger sp. PrR007
CCCGGCGGGCTCAAGCGCGCAAGAAAGTGGCCTGCTTTTGCGCCGCCCCGTGGCCGGTTTTTGCTCCGCCGTTGACACCCGCAACCAACACCACCAAAAAAACACCCCGCACAGCGCCCCAAGGGGCGCTTTTTGCGGTCAAGCGCGAAGGGCCCGGGCGATTTCTGTTGCCGAGCCTTGGCTCTGCACCAGGTGCTTTTTGGAACTCGTCCGTAAGGCCTCGAAGGCCTCGGGTTGCAAGAGTTCGCATCCACTCAGGTTTCCGCGGCGCTCAGCTCCAAAGCGGGCATCGGTCAAAGGGCACAGACTCCGAACAATGACCTGCCTTCGGTAGGGGTGTGCTTTTCAACCTTCCGGATAAGAGGGGCCTTTCGGTTTCGAGATGTCCGCACCGCGAGGGAACAGGGCCTTCGCAGGCTCGTTAAATGGTAGTGTGCCACCCAAGGTTTGGCGCGGAGCCATTATTGACCACTGGTTTCTTGATTGATCGACTGCGGTGCAGGAGGCGATGGATGAAAGGCGAATGGTTTGGAAGGCCGGAACGTGCGATTGTGAAGACAGTCACACAAGCAGGCGAGGGTGTCTTGACCGAACAAGACCGACGCGGCGTTGTGCGGCGTCTGGAGCCGGAACTTTGGCAGCTGTTGTGTGCGGCCTGTTCCGAGATACGTTTGCTCGACTCACGCGAAGTGCTCTCGAAAGCGGGCGACAGGATCGACGTCAGCGCGCTGTTGCTGGATGGTCTGATGGCGCGATATGTCCGCAGCTCACAACGGGGCGAGTTGCAGAGCGCGATCGTCTCCATCAGCGTGCCGGGGGATTTCGTCGACCTGCACGCCTTGCCGCTGAAACGTCTGGACCACGATATCGGTGCCTTGACGCCCGCGCGTATCGCGGTCTTTCCACACGCGGCGTTGGACCAAATCATTGATCGCTCCTCCCGCCATGCACGGCAATTGTGGGGATTGACCATGATCGATGCCTCGATCCACCGCCATTGGATTTTCCGTTCAAGCCGGTTGCGCGCATTGGCGTCCGTGGCCGATTTCGTGAGCGAGATGGATCTGCGGCTTCAGGAGGCGGGGAAGATCAGGATCGACCGGCTTCCCTTGCCGCTTCTGCAGACCGATCTGGCCGAGATCGCCGGGCTCTCCCCGGTCCATGTCAGTCGCATCTGCAAAGAGCTTCGCGAGAGCGGCGCCTGCACGATCCGGGACGGACACGCCGAGATCCATGACAGGGAACTCTTGCATCATCTGGCGCATTTCGATCCGTCGTACCTCTACCCGCCCGAAGAGTGAGCGCCGTTGCAGGCGAAGGCCGCCGCGATCCAGGCACTCGCGGCATCGCGGCGGATAACATGATCCGGGCGGTCGGCCGAAAGCGCGGCCAGCAGTTTGGCCTCGACCTCTGGCGCGCTCAGCGTTGTTTCGGTCGGGCCGAGGTAGCCCGCTATAAGACAGGCGCCACCGGGGGCGAGGGTGTCGACAACCCTGCGGATGACCTCGTCCAGCGCGGCGGCGGAAAGGTAATAGAGAACTTCCGACAGCACGATCAGGTCCCAATGACCCTCCGGCCAGCCTTCGGGGACTGCGGCCACCTCGAAGCGGGCGCCCGGGATACGCCTCGCGCGGGCCCTTTCGACAGCCGTGGGGGCGAAATCGAGCCCGAGAAGACTGTCGCAGCGACGCGCGATCGCTTCGCTCATCACCCCGATCGAGCATCCGACCTCCAGCGCATGGCCGAAGCGGCGTGGCGGCAATAGGGCGAGGCACCGGGCGTATTTCTCAGCCTCGTAGGGGCTTGTCTCATAGTTCCAGGGGTCGGCGGTCTCGCGGTAGAGACGGTCGAAGGAGGCGGCATCGCGGCTCATGCTGGGATGAAGATCTCATCTGCCGCGACGAAATGCGCGGCGAGGTTCTGCGGCATCCGGAAGCCGGACGGGTCATCGTCGATAAGCCCGGTCATCTGGGACACGTGGGCAGCGACGGCGCGCGCCTTGAGATCGCGGAACGCCGCCGTTTGAAAGCGCCTGAGGCCGACGCTGGACGCTCCTGCCACAGGCGTTTGGACCCGTCCCCAGACCGGGCAGGCGAACATCGCGCACGTCCGCCGGTCCGCCATCCAGCGGGCAAGCCTCCATACGCGCTGGTGGTCACTGTGCGGATCGCCGTTCCAGGTGGTCCAGATCGCCGTGACCTCCCCAAGATGGGGATGCAGCCGGGTCTCGACTTCGGAAAAGGAGCCGGGATCATCCGGCGTGCCCTGATCGGGATAGCCCAGCCAGATCGGCGCCTCACGTCCTTCGGTGAGGATCCGGACCGCCGCCTCGACCTCCGCCCTGCGCAAGGCTGACAGTGCGGCGGCGGGATATGCCCTGGACCTGGGGTGCGACAGTGCTCCGTCCGAAACGACCGCTATATGTACGCGGTGGCCGGCTGCAGAGGCTGCCGCAATGGCCCCTCCCATCGCGAGCGATTCATCATCGGGGTGAGGGGCCAGAACCAGCACGGCACCGGGTCCGGTCAGGTCCGCAAGTTGGGCGTAGGGCGCGTTTTCCGCCTGTGCGACAATTCTGGTGAAGGTCATCACCCTGCCCAGACCTCTCCGATTGGGGCCTTGGCCGCGCAAAGTGCCGCGCCCACCTGCCGAAGCTTGCCGTCGAGGTCTGCCTGCCGCAGGAAGAACCCGAGGTCGCGGCGGACCAGCTCGGCCCGCTGACCTTTGACGAAGGACCGGGTGCCGAGAGCACGGTCGGCCAATGCGAGACCTTCGAGGCAGGCCACCTCGACCTCTTCTCGCGCGGCCAGGCTGAGCGCGACGGCCTCTGGCCCCGCGCCGGGCGCCTCGACCCGGGCGGCAGCATCTTCGACCATCAGGCGGGCACTATGGGCCAGGCTGGCGATCCGGGCCAGGCGGTGCAGTTGCGCCTCGCCCGGCGCATCTGTCGCGCTGACGGCGCGACGAACCTCTTCAGCCAGCGCCTCCAGCCCGCCGGTCTGAACGGCGGCATAGCGCCAGACACCGCCTTGGAAATGCGGCTCGCGCAGGTAGTCATCCGCAGCGCCAAGCGCCTCTGCCATGACACCGATGAAATCGTAGCTGCCCGAGGCCGTCGCCCGCATGCCGCAGGTGTCCCACGCGGCGGCATTCGCGCGCCCGGCGTGCCCCACCTCCGCGATGGCAAGGCGCAGGCCGTCGGCATGTTTCGCCGTCACCACGGCATGGCTGACGGTCCCGAGGCCCGAGGCAAAGCGCTTGCCCCCGGCGAGGCGGAGCCGACCGTCGAGGTCTGTCACGACGCTCACCGGTGGGTCGGCGTCAGCGCCCCAGACACCGTAGATCGCCCCATTCCGTGCAGAGGTGGTGTGGCGCCGCACCTGATCGGGCGTGCCGTAGAGGGTGACGAGTTTGAGGGCGTTCATATGCCCCTCGGCCAAGCGTCCAACCGACAGGCTGGCGCGGCCGAGCCGGCGCAGCAAGGTGGCCTGCGCCTGTGTCTCCCGTGGGTGTCCCTCGAATGTGCAGAGCCGAGCGAGGATGCCGGAGGACGCCAGGCGACGCATGTCGTCCGACAGGTCGCAGCCGCCTGCGTCGGCCTTCAGCGCACCGTCCGCGACGGCCTTGAGGGCGTCGGCTTCGGTCAGCGTTGGCATTGCCGTTGCGGGGGCTTCTCTCATGCTGTCAGCCTTTCCGTGTCCGCCCGCGCTGCGCGAACTGCTGCGGCCAGAAGAGGCAATTCGCGCGCCACGTCCGACAGCCGCATTCGGGTGCGTTCCAGTCCGGCCAGTTGCTTGTCGATCCGCGCCACCTGCAGCGACCCGGGGCCGAACTGAGCCACGCCATCCCGCCGCGCCCTCTGCAGATGCGAACGCTGCACTGTCCGGTGGGCAGGCTCGAGCGCGCTGTCCACCATGGGATCAGGGTCGGAAATGCGCCGCGCCAGGGCTTCGGCCATGCCGCCCGGCGCTCGCCCGTCCAGTCGACAGGACGTCGAGACACGCACGAACGGGCTATGCCGGACGCGCCAGCCACGATCCTCTGCCAGTGCGGCAAAGGCGCGGTCCTCGTTTCCCGGCAGCGCCGGGATGCCGCCGGTATCGGTGTAGAGCGGCATCCGGAACGCAAGGCTGGCGCCCGCGGCACCGAGCCCGCACGGGGCGGGGTCATGCGCCATAGGGTCGATCAACGCACGGAGCGCGAGGGTCAGGCCGACGTACTCGCCCTCGGCGGCGCCGCGCTGCGCGATGATCGGAGGCAATTGCGCGAACTCATCACGATCCGGAAGGACAGAACCGCAAATGAGGTCGGCCCGCGTCAGCTCTGACAGGTTGGTGTCAAGCCAGTCGGGAAACACCCGGCTGTCGGCATCGGTGGTGAGCACGACGCCTCGGCTGGCGAGCCGGGGGGCCGCGGTGGCGACGGCCTGCCGCCGCACTGCGCCAACACCCCCCTCGGGGGTGTCAGCCAGATCGATCAGCAGCCCCGCCGTGCCCGTGGCTGCGAACCAGTCCCGGGCGCGTGGGAAGGTGGCGTCGCTAGAGCCGTTGACGACCACGACGATTCCTCCGCGCCTCCGCAAGGCCATGCGCGCCGCCTCAAGGCAGGGCACGATCCGCTCCGCCTCGTTTCGGGCCGGGACTGTGATCGCCGCAGGCCAAGGCGCCTCCGGACCGAACGCAAGGCTGCGCGCGGCAAGGGGGCGGCACTTCACGATGCCCGTTCCCAGAACCGAAGAGCTTTGCAGGCGGCGATGAAGTCGTCCGGTTCGCCGTCGAGACTGAAGACCCCGTCATCGGCCTTCTCCGGAACTGCGGCAGACCAGAAGCCGGATCTGGCCTCTTCCGTCAGCGCGATGAACTTCATGTGCGCGAAGGCGTCGGCGAGAAATGTGCGCGCGCCGTGCATGTTCGCCAGCTTGGCTGCGCCATCCTCGGAGGCGAGGACGGCCACTGCATCGAACAGGACCGACGGCGCGCCATCGAGCTTTTCATCCGCGGCGATGGTCTTGCCACGTGCGGTGGTCACGCCGCCGACCTTCTCGGCGATCACCGTGACCTGCGCGCCGGCGCTTTCGGCTGCCGACTTCAGCGCCTCGAAGGTGCCACCGTCGATCCCGTCGGTCACCAGCACGCCCAGCTTGCGGCCGGCAAAGCTGTCGGGCGGGTTGGCCAGCATGCTGAGCGCGGGCGAGGCGTCGGTCTGGATCACGTCGCGCGCGGGGGTGGCCGCGCTCGGCATCTCGGTCAGGCCCAGGCCATCGGCGACCGTCTTGGCAAGGTCCTCGTCGACGACCATCAGGTGGCCGACCATGCGCTGGCGGATCGACAGGCGCTCGACCTTGGAGAGCTCGAAGACGAAGGCGTCGGCGATATGTCCTTTTTCGACATCGGTCTGGCTGAGGTAGAATTGCCGGGCCTGGCTGTAGTGGTCCGCAAAGGTGTCTGACCGGATGCGCCGTTTCTCTCCCGCCTCCTCGGTCGGGTAGGAGATGAAGCCGCGCTCCGGGTCCTCGCGCGGGCCCTCACCAAGGCTGTTGGGCTCGTAGTTCACCCGACCCTTGGGATTGTGCATCGCCATGTGGCCGTCCTGTTGCAGGTGGGCAAAGGGACATTTCGGCGCATTGATCGGTATGTGGTTGAAGTTCGGCCCGCCCAGCCGCTTGAGCTGCGTGTCGAGGTAGGAGAAGTTCCGCCCCTGAAGCAGCGGGTCGTTGGAATGGTCGATGCCGGGGACGATATTGCCGGTCTGAAAGGCGACCTGCTCGGTCTCGGCAAAAAAGTTGTCGACCATGCGGTTCAGCGTCAGCGTGCCGACGCGGCGCACCGGGACGACTTCCTCGGGGATCAGCTTGGTGGCGTCCAGCACGTCGAAATCGAAGCTGTCGGCGAAGTCCTCGTCGAAGACCTGCAGACCGAGATCCCACTGCGGATAGTCGCCCTTCTGGATCGCGTCCCAAAGATCGCGGCGGTGGAAATCGGGATCGGCGCCGTTGATCTTGACCGCCTCGTCCCAGAGAACGGACTGCATCCCCAGACGGGGCTTCCAGTGGAACTTGACGAAGCTCGACTTGCCCTCGGCGTTCACCAGCCGGAAGGTATGCACGCCAAACCCTTCCATGAAGCGGAAGGACCGCGGGATGGTCCGGTCCGACATGATCCAGAGCGCCATGTGCATGGCTTCCGGCATCAGCGAGATGAAGTCCCAGAAGTTGTCATGCGCCGTCTGCGCCTGCGGGAACCCGCGGTCGGGCTCTTGCTTGGCGGCATGGATCAGGTCCGGAAACTTCATCGCGTCCTGGATGAAGAAGACGGGGATGTTGTTGCCGACGAGGTCCCAGTTGCCTTCCTTGGTATAGAACTTCACCGCGAAGCCGCGAACGTCCCGGGCAAGGTCGGGGGACCCCTTGTTGCCGGCGACGGTGGAGAAGCGCACGAAAACCTCCGTCTTCTCGCCCACTTCGGTGAGCACCTTGGCACGGGTGAGGTCCGAGAGGTCCTCGGTCAGTTCGAAGGTGCCGTGAGCGCCATAACCCCGGGCGTGCACGACCCGCTCGGGAATGCGCTCGTGGTCGAAGTGAAAGATCTTTTCGCGGAAGACCTGATCTTCGATGAGGTGCGGTCCGCGCTGTCCCACCTTCAGCGTGTTCTGGTCGTCCGAGATCGGCATGCCGACCTGCGTCGTCATGGTCTCGTGACTGTCACCGGCGACCTGGTGGGTCTCGCCGCCGTTGCCTTTGCGGATATCATTTTCGTCTTTCATGGTCATTCCTTTGGGGCTCAGTCTTGCATTGCGTGAAGGCGGGGTCGGTCCGCCAGATCGGTGTTCAGCAGCGCCGCCCACTGGGCGGTCACCTGGGACAGCCGGAACTCTGGCCGTCCGGTGGCAAGGGGGCGGCGCCCGATGGCGCTGCGCCAGTCGGCGATCCTTGCGGCGATGGCTTCCGGGTTGGCGGTGTCGATGCATTGCCTGGGGTCCGATGCGACCTCGTCATTTGCGCCAAGGCCGCGCTGCAGGAGCGCCGGGCAGCCGACGGCATTGGCCTCTGCAATGACCAGTCCGAAGGTCTCGGCAAACTGGTCCTGCGGATAGAACAGGCACAGCGCCCGGCGCATCCAACTGACCAGCCGGGGCTTTTCGAGCCGCCCGAGCGGGATGACCCCGGTCGGGACAGGACCGGCCGGCCAGGCCAGGTAGCCGGGATCCGCCACGGCAAGGCGCAGCGAAGGGATGCGATGTTTCAGCGCCTCGAACCGGCGGAACACCTGACCCAGCCCCTTGTGGGGGGAGGAAGCGAAGAGCATCAGGCCCGGATCGCGGGGCGTGTCGTCCGGGAAAAGATCATCGTCGATCGGGTTGTGGATATGGCCGATGGACGGCGCATCGGGCCCGAGAAAGGCGCGCAGCCAGTCGGCATGGGCGGCGGAGACGCATATCACCTCAACTCCGGCCTCGCGGAGGGCAGGGGCCAGCGCCCGGTTGTGACGGCCGGGAAAGACGTGCTGCCAGACAATGACCCGTGCTGCGGGATGCAGCCGTGCCAGCCGGGGTGCGATCTTCCAGGAATTCACCACGACGATGGTCGCCGGCGCTTCGGGCAAGGGCCGCCTGACGTCGAAACCGGCGTAGCGGACGCGGCCGGACAGCTCGTCGTGCTCATGCCGCGCGGATTGGCGCACGGTGACGCGGAGGCGGGGGGCCAGGCTTTCGGCGATGCGCACCAGGGTCGCTTCGGTTCCGCCAAGCCCGGCCAGATCACCCGGCATCCCGCTATAGGCACGCGGCGCGAGCACATCGACAAAGGTGATCCCGCCGCTCATGCCACCTGCTCCCGAAGGGGGGTCATCCCGCTCAGCGCAGCGCGGTCGCAGAGGGCGGGGTTGGTGCAGGACCGGATGGCGATGCCGGACAGATCAATGGGCACCGGATCGACCTCGCGCGTGGCGAACCAGCGGCCAACGGCGTCCCAGACCCGCTTGCGATCCGCGATGCGGCGCGGGCTGTCGTAATCCGTCGCACCCAGCTGGGTCAGGCTGTCGGGCGTCTCGATCTTGGTTAGCAGGATCTCGGGGATGACCCAGAGCACCTCTCCGGCCATGATCAGCCGGTTGCGGAATTCGCGGTCCTCCTCGATGCAGTCCAGAAAGCCGCCCAGCCGGTCGAAGACCGACCGATGGAACAGGCCGGAATTCACATGCGTCCAGTCCCCCGGCACCCCCGCGGCCATCTGCAAGTTCGGAAAGAAGTCGTCAACGAGGCTGAGGGTGCGGCGGATCTCGACCCGCTCGCCATCAGGCAGGATGAGTTCGTGATGGGACAGCACGCCCCCCACCTGGATGCGCGTTTCGGGCTCGCGGCCGGCGAGGCGCCAGTTGAGGCAGGGATGCGCGCCGATGGTTTCGTTCCCGAGCACGCGGGCCTGCCGCATGACCTTGTCGCGGTGGGGCAGGTCATCGGAATCGTGAAAGGTGATGGCGTCCGTTGTGCTGAGCGCGATGCCCACGTTCTTTGCCTGCGCGGTGCCGACGTTGCCCGCAAGGCTGACGCCGACGAAACAGGGGTGATCCGCGTAGCGTGCGATGATCGCCCCGGTCTCGTCCTGCGATCCATCATCAATGGCCATCACCGTGGTCTTGGGGTGCGACTGCCCCAGCGCCGCCTCGATGGCCTGCGGCAGCACGAGGGCGCGATTGTAGGTCGGGATGACGATTGTGACGCTGGGTGTCATTGGGCGTTCCTCAGGCGGGGTGAAGGGCGGAGCGGTAGGCGATCAGGCGGCGGCGCGTGGCGAGGGCCAGCGGATAGGGCAGCGCCATCAGGACGGCGCCGAGCGCGGCGGCGGCAGGCAAATGCGCGATGGCCAGCAGCGCGCCGCCGCAGAGGGCCAGCGCGGGCAGCATCGGCCCGACGGCATCGGAAGCCTGAGTGATGTCCTTCTCGGTCCGCTGGAAGCTGCCGGACCGGCCCATGAGGGCGTCCACCGTCCCGAGCGCCGAAGGCAGGATCATCGCGGCGCGCGCCGCCAGCGCCACCCCGAAGGCCTTGAACGGGGGGCGGCCGCGCACGGCCATAGCGATGACCATGGGCAGGCAGACCGACAGGTAAACCAGCACGAGGCCGATCCCCGACAGCGTGACCAGAAAGCGGCTTGCCTCGGCGTGGTGTCCCAACGACAACGCGGCGGCGCCGCCAATCAACGTGGCGGTACAGGGCAGCGCGAGGTTTGCCCACGCGGTGAGCTGCGCGAAGACCTGGAGCGTCGTGCGCGCCGGGAGCCCGCCGAATACACCCCGCGCCGTGTCCATGTTGCCGGCGGCCCAGCGATACCGTTGCAGGCTCAGGCCGCCAAGATCGAGGGGCAGCAAGCCGCGTCCGACAATCCTGTCTACGAACCGCCCGCGATACCCCGCACGGTGCAGGCGCAGGCCAAGCTCCGCATCTTCGGTGATGCTCCGCAAGCTCCATCCGCCGACAGCCTCGAGGGCGGGCCGACTTATGACGCTGAGTGTTCCGGTCAGCAACATCGCCCGTGCCAGGTTCGCCTGCCGTGCGTGGCGCAGGAAATAGTCCGCCAGTTCAAGCGACAGCCCCTGCGCTGGACCCGCGTCGCCATGATAGGCCTGCGGGAACTGGACGAAGTCGTCACCGCTGCGCTGCAGCTCCTGCGCCGCGATGGCGAGGAAATCCGGCGTGACCTCGTAGTCCGCATCGACGATGACCACGTGGGTGGCCGCGGGATTTGTGCGCGCGAGCGCGATGTTGAGCGCGCCTGCCTTGGCACCGGTGACGCCCTCTTCATGGTAGAAGCGAAACGCGGGGCCAAGTGCATCGCACAGCGCGGCGATCGGGCGCCAGAGTGCCGGATCGGCGGTGTTGTTGTCGAGCACGATGACCTCGAACTCAGGCGCATCAACCTGCAATGTGAAGGCGCGCAACGTGCGCGCGACGATGGCGGGAGGTTCGTCATGGATCGCCAGATGCACGGAGAAGTGCAGCCGCTGGGGTGTCACAAATCGCGACGCCGCATCGGTCCGTCGGCGCTTCAGGCCAAACCCGGCATGAAGGTTGAGCGCCCCGAGAACGGCCTGAACCAGCATGGCCAGTGCGACCACCGGAATTGCCAGTGTCGGCAGCAGCATGGCAAGCGCCATCAGACCGAAAAAGGCGCTACGCCCGTCGGGTGGTGACATGGTTTGGTTCCTTGTGAGGCAGGCCACCGTCGAGTGCGGCGCTGTGATGAAAACAGCGGACGCGACCCGGGGTTCCGGCAACATTTGTTATCCCGCGCTGCTCTGCGTGCAATCCTTCGGCGTCGGCAGGGGTCTTTTAGCGTTGCGCGTCCCATCCGGTTTTCGGTGCCGTGACACGTTCGCAACGACTTTCCACTTGCGACGATCACAGCGGCGACCATGCCCTGAAATCGGGCCCCGGGAGGGTCTCTGCAACTTGGGCTGTCCGGCGCCCTCCGCGGTGCTCAGCGCGCGCGGCGGACTTGGGGTGACCCGACTTGGTTGGCTATTTATTCAGCGCTCTGGCCGGTCAGCCAACGCGAGAACGTGCTCATCGCTGGTGTGGCTGGCCGGTCAGACGGCCAGGCGAGGTAGTAACGTCCGACCGAAACGGTGACCCCGAACGGCTGTGCCAGACGACCCTGCGTGATGTAACTCTCGAACATCGAGATCGGCAGCAGCGCCACGCCGACGCCCGAGGTTGCAAGTTCGGCGAGCGCCACCGAGCTGTCGAAGACCGGCCCGGTGACGGGCGGGCAGGGCACGCCCGCGGCCTCGAACCAGCCCGGCCATTCCGCGCTTCGGTAGCTGCGCAGAAGTGTGACCTGCCCGAGGTCCGAAGGATGCAGGAGCCGTGACGCGAGGCTCGGCGCGCAGAGGGGCGCCATCGGTGCTTCTGCCAATGGAATCGCATCGTGTCCCGTCCAGCCTCCGGTGCCGAAGCGGATCGCCATGTCGAGCCCTTCGCGCAGGATCTCCACGCGGTTGTTGTTGGTCGAGATCCTGAGGTCGATCTCGGGATGGGCCTGCCGGAAGGCCTCGAGCCGAGGCATCAGCCAGCCCATCGCGAAGGTCGTGTTGACGCCAACCTTCAGCACCTCGATGTCGCGCCGCCCGCCGAGCCGGTCGAGCACCCGCGCCATCGCGTCGAAGCCATGTTCGAGCACGGGGAAGAGCAGGCGGCCCTCGTCAGTCGGAACCAGTCCTTGTGATGTCCTCAGGAACAGCGCCGCGCCCAGAAGGTCCTCGAGGCGTGCGACCTGGTGGCTGACCGCGGCTTGGGTGACGCGCAGCTCGATCGCGGCCTTGGTGAAGCTGCCTTGGCGCATGGCAACCTCGAACACCCGGAGGGCATTGAGCGGCAGGTCAGGGCGATCCATGGCAGTGCCTCAGCTAATGGAAGGCCATAAGATTTGTCGTTTGATGGCTGGGATCAAGCCGAAATATACAGGGCGCATGACATCATGTGATGTCACACCTCAAGCGCCACTGGCGCAGATCCTGAAAGGAATGGTCCCATGCGGTTCACCGCTCCCATCCTGTCGCGTGTCGCGACAGGGCTCGCTCTCGGCCTGTCCATGGCCACTGCCGCCTTCGCCGAGACGCCTGTCGAGGCGCTCCGGGGCACCGTCGCCCGGATCGAGGAGCAGCTCGGCGCCCGCGTCGGTCTCTCGCTTCTGGACACCGGCTCGGGGAGGTCCTGGGCTCACCGCGAGGATGAGCTTTTCCTCATGAACAGCACTGTGAAGGTGCCCGTCTGCGGCGCCATCCTCGCGCGCAGCGATGCGGGCACGCTGTCGCTCTCCGATTCGCTTCCGGTGCGCGAGGCCGACCTGGTGCCCTATGCTCCGGTCATGGAGACGCGGGTTGGCGGCACCATGACCCTCGACGAGCTGTGCCTCGCGGCGGTCGACCAAAGCGACAACGTGGCGGCGAACATTTTGATCAAGCATCTCGGCGGGCCGGAGGCGGTGACGCAGTTCTTCCGCAGCGTCGGCGACCCGACGAGCCGTCTCGACCGCCGCGAGCCCGAGCTGAACACGTTCGCGCCCGGCGACGAGCGGGACACCACGAGCCCGGCCGCCATGTCCGAGACGCTGCGGGCGCTGCTGCTGGGCGACATGCTGTCTCCGCAAGCGCGCGGGCAGTTGGCGGAATGGATGCGCCACGGCGGCGTGACCGGCGCATTGCTCCGCGCCGAGGCCGAGGACGATTGGCTGATCCTCGACAAGTCGGGCAGCGGACGCCACACGCGCAACCTCGTCGCGGTGATCCAGCCTGAAGGCGAGGCACCCTGGATCGCGACGATGTTCGTCTCGGATACGGATGCGGCGTTCGAGGTCCGCAACGCGGCGCTGAAGGACCTGGGCAGGGCGGTGGTCGCTGTTGTTCGCGAGTGAAGCCTCTCGGGCGCGGCTTCCGTCCGGCGCCAGGTAGCGCTGGCGATGGCGCAGGAAACTTGCCAGCACTTTTCAGCGCCTCGACCACCGGGGCGCATCGAACAAGGCGCAAATGTCAGAATGGGACACGCTGCTCAGAGCTGGGCCGCGACCCCCAGGATCCGTCGTTTCAGGGGGCGTCGCGCCCCTTGAATTCGTCGGCTTTCACCGCCCCGCGCTTCCCGCGCGGCATGTCCTTGCCGGTGGTGGTGTCGTGCCAGGTCTGTGCTTCCATCTCGGCGTTGATCTCGGCCCCCAAGAGGATCACGTAAGCCGAAATCCACAACCAGAACAACAAGATGATAACGCCGGCCAGGGATCCGAAAGTTTCTTGGTAGGACCCGAAATGCTCGGCATATAGAGAGAAGGCGAGTGACCCGGCGAGCCAGAGCAGGCAGGCGACCAGGGCACCGGGGGTGATCCAAGCCCACTCCGCCGCCTTTCGGGAGGGGCCAAACCGGTAGATCAGCGCTATGCCGGCAACAACCAACAGGAGCAGCACGCCCCAACGCATCCACGATGCAAAGGCTTCGAGCGCTGGACCAAACTGGAAGATCGCGAGCATGCCGGGCAGAACGACAAGCGCCCCGATGGCCAAGAGAAGTCCGGCAATCAGCAGCAGCGTGAGGGCCAGCGTGGTGAACTTGAGGCGGATGAAGCCGCGCTCTTCTGTTTCGTCATAGGCGACGTTCAGCCCCTCGATCAGGTGGGCAACCCCTTGGGAGGAAGAATAGAGCGCAAGTAGCAGACCCAGGACCGCCGCAAGACCAAGACCGCCACGCTGCGACCCCGCGACAGATTTGGCCTGCTCTATCAGGATCTCGGCGGCACGCTGCGGCAGCACCTCGGTAATCTGCTGGATCTGTGCAGTGACATCGGCGGGGGTGATGAACAGCCCGGCGATCGCCATGAGGGCGGTGATTGCGGGGAAGATTGCCATCAGCGCATAGAATGCGACACCCGCCGAAACCAGGCTGATCCGGTCTGCAGCCAACTCGGATTTCACGCGCATCGCGATGGCTTTCCAGCCGGTCAAGCTGATCTGGCGTGGCCGTGTGGCAAAGGATCCGTCGTTTGGCATCCACTCATCCTTGATCATGTCAAAGTCGCGCCGGTGCCACCCGGCACCGGCGCGAGGTCTCGGTTAGCTGATTTCAGCCCTGCTTCGGCGTATCCGATTTCGGCGTGTCCGAGGTCACGTCCGGACGGCCCAGCTTCTGCGCCTCCGCTTCGTCCCGTACCCGATCCTCGACGCGCTTGCCGGCAGATTTCGCGGCATCGGCAAGTGCGTGCTCGGCGGGCTTGTCGCCGGGAGTGCGCTCATCAGCCTCTGCGCGCGCCTCGCGGGCGATGCTTTGACCCTCGTCGAGGGCGGCATCGGCCACCGCTGCAAGCTTATCTCGCTCCTCGTGGAAGATCGCTTCGGCCTCGGCGAACAACCCGTCGCTGTACTCGCCCATGAAGTCGTCCTCGGCCTTGGTGCGCGGTGCGGCTCCGCCGAGGGCGGCGCCGGCCGCGATGGCAAGGGCGCCGGCCACGAGGGGATGCTCGCCAAAGAAATCGGCGGCGCTGGCACCGGCACGTTGCACCTTCCGGCCCGCACGCTCGCGGGCGATTAGCGCACGTTCGCGGGCTTCGATGACCCTGCGCCGGGCGCTTTCCGACATGCGCTCGGTCCCCGACGCGATACGGTCGTAGCCGTCTTCGAGCACCGACTGGGCCTGGGCCGACTTTGCCGAGATGGAGTCGCGGGCAGTGTGTCCGGCCTCGCCGGCCTTGGCGCGGGCTACACCTGCGGTGGCGGCCGCGTTGTGACGCCCCTCCTCGAAGCCCGCCTTCAGGCGGGCTTGCGTCCGGGCGACGCGGTCACCGAAGGTGTCGCTCTCCTCCCCGTCATCAAGGTGCAGATCGTCGTAGTAGCTGGGACGGTAGCTGGTGCCGTAGCCCGGCTTACGCGCGGCCCAGTCGGATCCGGACGGCGCGCGTTCGGTGGGCGCCGCGGGACGGCGCTTGCGGAGTTGGCGGCTCAGAGGGTCCCCCGCGAGACGCTTGTCCTCGTCATCATAGGAGCGACCGAACACCATCCATGCGAGGCCGGCGGCGGTCAGCGTGAGCCCGATGGGGTTTTGCTTGGCCGACTTCGAGAACGCCTGTCCCATCTCGCTGCCATGGGTCTGCAGGTGGCGGCCCACCTGTGCCACGATCTCGTCCGCCGAAAAACGGCTCTGGAGTTCGGAGACGGAAGCGCTGAGGCCCTCGCGCTCACGCTCGATCTCACGCTCGATTTCTGCCGCCGTCTTGCGATTAGCCATTGGTCGTCTCCCTGATTGCGGACACGTCACGACGGACGTTCTCGGTGGTGCGGGTCGGCGCAAGGCTGCTTGCCTTGAGCTTGCTCATCCCTCCCTTGATCATGATCAGCGCCGCAATGAGGGCGACGCCCCCGACGATCACGGCAGACCAGAAAGGATGCATGCCTGCTGCGGTCAGAGCGGCCACCAGCGCGGCGGCAATGACGTTGAGGCCAACAAGGGTGAAGACCACGCCGGCGACGATCACGCCCACCGCCGTCATGGCACCGTTGAGGTTCTCGCCCAGCTCGGCGCGCGCCAGTTCCATTTCCTTGCGCACCAAGGTGGTGACATGTCCGATGATGTTGCTCACCAGATTGGTGGTTCCGGTTGTCTGTTCGGTCGGCATCAGATGTCCTCCGGTTCCGGGCGGTGATAGGCTGGGGTGGCAGGGGTCGCCGCGGTCGGTGTCGGTGTGGGTTGCGCCGGGAAATCACGGGCGCGGGCCGCATCCACGGGGCTGGTTGGCGGCGCGGAGCGCGGGGCGGGCTCCGGCGCCGGACCCGAACTGCCTCCGCTCTTGCCAGCCTTGGCGAAGCGCGCGGCGGCAAGACCAAGAACTGCGGCACCGCCGAGATAGGCGATCGGGTTGCGGCGCGCGAAGTCCGAAAGGCTGCTTGCCATTTCGCCCAGATCCTTGTCTCGGATCGACTCCGATGCATCCGCCAGCGTCGAGGCGATCTGCGACATGGTCCGTTCCTGCGGAGAGCCGCTGCGCATCTCCTCGGCGGCCTTGCGAAGCGCGTTCGACACGTCCGAGACCTCGTCTGCCATTCGCCCGCGCTGCTGTTCCTCGAAGCCGCTGGCGCGCTCTTTCACTTCCTCTGCCGTGTCACGGGCCTTGGTGCGCAGATCATCACGCATCTCGCGTGCGGCACTTTCTGCGGCAGGTGTGGACGGAGTGTGTTGGGAAGGATCGGTCATCCTTGCCTCCTTCGGTTAGGTTGATCGGTGGCGCGCCGTCATTGCCTCACAACCCGCGACCGTTCGTCGCAGTTCCGTCATTTCCAATTATCTTCGCAGCACAGGTCCGAGCGGCTCTGGCGCAGCTTCTGCCGCGAGATTGAGTGCCATCATGCCTGGGACATCACGCCCAAGGCGTTCGATGCGTCAGGTGAGCGCAGGGGTCTCAGGATCCCGATCCATCGAGTTTGATCGCCGAGTTTGATCGCACGGCGTGGCCCACCTTCGTCACACCCGAGCGATGGTTCGAGCGGCGGGCTCACGCGCGCGCCTCGGCTCTCTACGGGGTGCAACCGGCGTTCCGCGCGCGGTTTTGCGTGAGCCTTTAGCCCTCGCCATTCCTCTCGAGGATGTTGGCGCGGTGGGTCAGGCGGTCAAGCAGTGCTGTCAGAACCGGCGTCAGATCCAGACGTCAGGTTCCGGCGCCGAAGTGGGCGATCACCCAGAGCAAGATTGCGGTGCCTGCCAGCAGTTCAAAGATCTGGGCCCTGCGCTGGCGCCGGGTGCTCTGGTGGCGCTCGCGTTCGATTTCGATCTTGGTCATGAAGCAATTCCTAAAAATGGGATTTAAAAGAATATTTGGTCCGCGGGCGCGGAGGAAATCGGTGCGTCGGTAGATATTATATGATCTAATATATTGATTTATTTAGAAAAACTATGAATACCTCTCTATTCGGATCGCTGCAATGGGTGATGGGCGTAGGGGCTCTGTTGCGACGTCCCATGCGTGGTCCACCGAAAGGGCCGCCCGCTCTCTGCGGTTGATCGGTCACGCAGGCCGGAGCGCTGCGTCGGCGAAGAGAGCGGCCCGCCCGGCGGTCAGTGGAGCGCGCGGGAGAGGGCGCGGCGCGATTCCGGCGTGGCCAGCTTGTCGTGGATGGCCTGAAACTCGACCCGGGCGCGGGCGCGCTGGCCGGAGTTGAGATAGGCATAGCCCCGCAGCAGCGCGATATCGCGCCGGACCACGCCGCTCAGCCGTTCGAGCTCGTCGAAATAGGCGATGGCTCGGCGGTAGTCGTGGCGTTCGTAGGCAGAGACGCCGCGCTTGTCGAGGATCTGCGTCTCGACTTCCAAGCGTTGCTGGTCCGAGAAATGGGTGGTGGCAGCGACGTTCGCGGCCTGGTCGACCATGTTCAGCTGCAGCATCACCAGCGCCATCCCGTAGCGGGCATCGCGTCGGCCTTCTGCCGTGGGCGACCGGCTTGCCGCAAGTTTGAAATCGTTCAAAGCCTGCATCGGACGCTTCGCGTTGAGCGCGCACCAAGCGCGCTGGGAGACGATCTCGGGGCTGGTGCCCTTGGCCGAGGCGGCAAGGCAGGTTGACCAATCGGCACGTTGCGCGGCGGTGCGCGCCTGCGACAGCGCTGTTGAGGCGCCGCCGGACAGGGTGCGGCGCGGCGAGGGGGCAAGCGGAGGCTGCGCCGACGGTCGTTGGGTTTTGTTCGAGGAGAGGGCGCCAGCAGACGCATCGAAGGCGGCGGGGGCGCCGCTCGGCGTGGCGGAGGCAAGAGGGCGTGGCTGAGTCTGCAGCCCGGCGCGCAGACGGTTCTCGACCGAGGTCAGGCGCTGGGCGGAGCCCGGCGCGCCGGCGCGGGCCGCATCTGCCATGGCGGCGAGCTCCTCGAGGCTGGCGACGGCCACGGATTTCTCAAGCGTGGCAACGAGGATGTTGGGATCGGAGCAGCTGCGGACGACGCCGTTGAGCGTCGTAAGGGCCAGCGCGGGCTCGCGCGCGGCCTGATACTGTTCGGCCAGGAGCCAAGCATTGTTCACCCGCTCGCAGCGCAGCAGCTCGGGGGTGGCGCGTGCGATCCTGATGGCGGCCTCGGGCTCTCCTCGCGAGACCGCCTGATCGAAGCTCGACTGGGCTTCGGCAATCGACAGGGCCGCAAGCAACTCGGGCGAGGGGGCCCAGCCCGGGGTTGCGCGGCCGGTTTCCTCGATGAGGGTGCGGGCGCGGACGAAATTGCCCGAGCGGATCTCGCGGTAGATGCTGGCGACCGCCTCGTCGGGTGCGATCTGCTGCAGCGTGGCGAGATCCTCGGGAACCACCCAGTCGGGATAGCGAAGTTGCAGCCGGCGAACCTCGGAGCGGACGGCCAAGTCATTGGCCTCGTTCATGTAGAAGCGCAGCGCCTGGAGATCGCTGTCGGAGGGCGACTGGGCCTGAGCGGACAGCGCGCCGAGGGCTTGGGTCATGGCGAGAAGGGCGAGGGTAAAATGGAACTTTTTCATAACGGTACACACGTGGGTAGGGCTTCGGCCTGCGCGATCAGGGCGAAGAGTTGCAGGGTTGCCGGATAATAGGGGGCGCTTGGCGAGAAGGGCGGGATCCGCGAGCCGATCTCTTGGCTCGCGGCACAGGTCGCGAGCGCGGCGATGGCCCGGTATCCCGGCTCCGCGCTGGTCGTGAGAGCCTCTCCGGAGCCGCGGCTGAGCCGGGTGGCGGCGAGGCCCGGGGGGACGCGAGACTGGGCCTCGGCGAAGCGCAGGACCGCGGGGTGATCCCCCAGGCCCGACCAGATCAAATAGAGTGGCACGCGCATCGCCTCGTAGCCGGCATCGAAGGAGAACCCCTGGGCCGGCCCAAGGGCCTGCGGTGTCACCTCCACCCAGTCGGGGACAACGCCGTCGAGCGCGAGCTGGCGGGCCAGTTCGACCGCACCGCGGGCCGCCGCGGCGAGCACCGGTTGGTTGAACTCGGCCGCCAACTCCTGCATCGCCAGCGGCATCGCGTAGCAGGGGTTGTAAAGGACCCCTGCCTCTGTCTCGAACCCACGGGCCGCGGGCAGCAGAAGCGGGTCGGCACCGGGACGGTGGACGATGCAGCTCCGGACGAGATCGAGCACGATGGCTTCCGCCGCGGTGCGGTATTCGGGGGCATCAAACCGCCGCGCCGCGCGCAGCAGGGCCCAAGCCCGGAAGAGGTCGCCGTCGCTGGCATTGTTTAGGTCGGGCACCCGTACCGGCGCGTCGGGAAGCCAGCGCCAGGCCATCAGGGCATCCTGCCGGATGGCGAGGTTGAGCCGGGTCCAGGCGTCCAGCCGCTCGAAGGTCGCCCGATCCCCTATCATCGCGGCCAGCAGCATGCCGTAGGCCTGCCCCTCGGAATGGCTCGACGTCTTCTGTAGCCGGTCGATCACGCGGCCAGTCGCGTCCATGTTGGCATCGCGCCAGGCCTCCCAGACATCGAAAAGGCCGGCCTCGAGGCTGGTTGAGGAGGTTGCCGCCAAGCCCGCCGCCGGCAGGGAAAGCGCGCCGAAAAGGCCAGTTGCGGAAAGGGAGGCGAGAAGATCGCGTCGGTTCATTTCTTCCTCCGTCGCGTGATGATCATGACGCCCATTGCGAGGATCGCGGAGACCAGGGACAGCGCCAGCATGGGGACGATGAACACGGGCGGTGCGAGGGAGGCGTAATTGCCGACCACCCTGCGCGCGTTGTCGAGGGTCAGCGGCTCGTGCAGCTTGAGCCTCCGTTTCGAGGAGTGCCAGCTCTGCCAGCCCGCGTCGGGCGTGAACAGCGACACCTGCCCGCGCGGGACGTCGAGACGCCCGCCACCGTCGATCAGAGACGCAACAAGCTTCTCGGGCGCGAGGTTGGGGCGGAGGATGAGCCAGATGTCCCCGGGGCGATCGAGGTCGGGCTGCAGCAGCATGGCGTCGGCGGCGCGCCCTTCGAGCCAGGCGTCCAGCTCGGACTGCGGGCCGCGCCAGATCGCGGCGAGCCGGTCTCGGAAGGCCCGGATCGCGGTGCCAACCTTGTCAGTGTCGTAGAAAGCGCGCCACCAGCGCCCATTGTCGACCTTGGCCCAGGCGTCGAGTTCCTTCTCCTCGGGATGTGGCGCGATCAGCATCGCCTCCTGCAGCGTCGAGGTGGCGTCCCCGAGGATGGCCCCGCCGAGGGTCGACAGGTCGGAGGGAACGCCGATGGTCAGAGATGCGGCTCCCGGTGCCCTGGCACCATGGCCAACGAAGACCGAGGCCAGGCGCGGCAGAAGACCAAGCGGCAGGGCGTCCGCGGCGGCCTCGCTCAGCCGGACGCTTTCGGGGCTCAGCGCATCCAGCACCAGGTCGAGCCGTGCGACGGACATGCTGGGCGCCGTGGGGATTTCCACCGTCGTCGTGTCGAAGATCTCGAAGATCGGCGTGCTGCGCGGCGCGCAGGCCTCGTCCGGTGCATCGCCGGGAACCAGCGCCTCGAAGGTCAGCTGATTGACACCGGGGTCGAGCATGTTCGCCGCGAAGGGAATGCGCAGGGTCTCAACCCGTTGTCCCGCCTTGTCGTCCTCGTCGAGCGGAAGAAGGTGGACGGTCGCGTCGTTGATCTTCACCAGAAGCAGGGCGCCCTTTGGCAGATCGCGGTCAAACCCATAGTCGAGCCGGAGCTCCGCACGCTGCGCCGATAGCACCAGCCAATCCCAGGGAAGCTGAAAGCGCACCGTCTCGCGGATGTAATTTCCCTGTCCGACCAGGCGCCCGGCGCCGAGGTCCGCTAGCGACCGTGGCACGCCGGGCTGAAGCAGCGGCACCGGGTTGGCGGGATGCCCCTCGTCAAAGGCGCTCAGCATCACCCGTGCGACCTGCTCGGGATGGGCGGCATTTGCCACAAGCACCAGCGCGCCATCTCCGCCACGGCGAAATTGCGGCAGGTCGGGAGGAGAGAATTCCTCGGGCAGCAGCGTCACCCGCGCCAGCGCCGGCGGGACCGTGGCGACCGCGTAGGGATCGGTGATCCGCATTTCCGGCGGCAGGCCTTCGAACAGGCTTTCGACCCGGGCCATGGCGGCGGTCATCGAAGCCACGTCGCCCGAGCCATGGCTCTCTACCACGACAAGCGGCTGTCCGCGCCCGAGTTGTGCCGCGACCGCCGCTAGGAAACCGGGGGCGTCCGCGCCGAAATCGCTCGGTGCGACTTTGATGCCGCTCTGCGACAGCAGGACATCGGTCCAGAGATCGAAGGCCGCGTCGGGGCCGCAAAACACGCGGTGAACCTGCTGGAAGCGCAGGGTCACCACGTTCCGCCCGGGCTTTAGTGCGCTGCCGGGAATGGCGAGGGCATCCGTCCCGAGTGCGTCGAAGTTATCGGGGATGACGGTGCCGATGGTGGTGCCGTTGACTTCGACCCGGATCTTTGACTGCTCTGGAAGAAGGTTGATCGAGCTGAGCGTGGTCAGCTCAAGCTCGGCACCCTCCGCCTTGCGCGGCAGAAACAGGACGAAGCGCGCTTCGCCGACTTGCCCCTGCACGCGGTAGCCCTCGGTTTCGGCGCCTTGCGGCACCACCGGGCGCAGCGGCAGCAGGACCGGCAGCCCGTCGGTGCGCTCTTCTGCCATGGGCGTGGCGGCTGTCCAGTCCATCCTGGGGACCGCGCTCTGCGCAAGGCGCTCGGCCGGCGCAACTGAAGCGTCCTGCGCCGGAAGCTCCGGCATGTCGTCCAGGAGAATTTGCTGTGCGCGGACGCCATGCGCGAAGGCAGGCAGGAGCGCGGCGGCAAGAAGGGGAAGGATCCACTGTTTCATGGCGTCACTCCTCGATCACAAGGTAATCTGCGGCACCGGCCACCGCGGCGGCCTCGAGCGGTGCCCGTGCCGGGCGGGGCTCCGGGCGGTCCATTGGCGCAACCACGAAGGCGGGTTCGCCACGCATGGCATCCTCGGTCGCTTCGCGGCGCCGGCGAGCTGGCTCGGTGAGAAAACCGATCACTGACTTCGGCACCGACATCAGGCTCTTGCCAGCGACGTAGGCGAGCCCGGCAATCAGTGTGCTGCCTTGGGGATAGACCTTCCGGAAGAAGTGCCACCGCAGGCTGTCGCCGTAGACCAGATGCGCGGTCAGCCGGCTTGCCGCGATCATCTGCGCGGGCGCGACGTCGAGCTCGATCAGTGTTCCTTCCACGTCGGAGCGCACGGCCTTCACCTTGAGAGGCAGGGGCGCTTCGAGCTCTGGGGCCTGCGGAAGGGTCGGTACGAGTTCGACCTTCAGGCCCGTCGAGGCCCCTTCGCGGAACACCCTCCCGTGGCGCGACCGCGTATCGTTGCCGAGATGCAGGGTAACGCTGCGGGGGGTGAAGGCGACGATCTCGGCTTGGACCTCCGCGGCCTGCTCGTCGTCGCCCGGCGCGGACTGGGACCAGCGCAGCATTGCCGGACTGGAGATCCCGCAGCGCGGCCGGTCGAGCTGGTCCGGGCGTTCGAAGACCGCGCGCAGCGCGTAGGCGACCAGCAGGAAGTTGTAGAGGTTCCACGCGCCAACGATCTCGACCACCGCACGGTCGCCGGGGAAGGCGGCCCAGCGGTACGCCCCCGCAACCAGACCCGCCAGCAGCAGCGCGGCGAGCACCGCCAGCGGCGCATAGACCGGCGACAGGAAGGCGTGGTCCAGCGTCTCGTCCTTGGCGGTGACCTTGAAGGAGGCATCGCGCGGCCGCAGCACCGTATGCACCACCGCCTTGAGCAGATAGGGCGTCTGGGCGATCTCGTAGACTTCCGAGATCTGCGGCCAGCGGACGCTGCCGAACAGCGCGTTCTGCACCATGAAGCCGATCAGCAGATAGGGAAGGATATAGGCCAGCACCTCCTGCGTCGTGACAACGTAGATTTCGAGACCGAAGAAGAGGTAAAGCAGCGGCATGAGGAGGAAGATCATGCGGATGGCCGGAAACAGCCAAAAGCTCATGGAGTTCAGGTAGCACAGGCGCTGCTTCAGTGAGAGGCCGCTGCGGAAGATCGGGTTCTTCAGCATCAGCATCTGGATCATGCCGGTCGCCCAGCGACCGCGCTGCTGGATGAACGAGGCGAAGGTCTCGGGTTGCAGCCCGGCCACCATCGCGTGATCGAGATAGAGGCTCTCCCATCCGCGCGCGTGAATATCCAGCGCCGTCTCGGCATCCTCGGTGATGGTCTCGCCGGCGATGCCGCCGACCTCGTCCAGCGCCTGGCGCCGCAGCAGGGCCGCCGAGCCGCAGAAGAAGGCCCCGCCGAAGCGGTCGAGGCCCCGGTGGATCTGTGCGTAGAACATCTCGTTTTCGGAGGGCGAGGTCTCGGGCAACGCGAGATTGCGCTCGATCGGGTCGCGGTTGGTGAAGAAGTGCGGGGATTGCACGAGAAAGAGCCGAGGGTTCTCGACCATGTAGCCGACGGTGCGCGCCAGGAAGTCGCGGGTCGGTACGTGGTCCGCGTCGAGCACCAGCACCAGCTCGCCATCGAGGTGCTGCAGCGCGGCATTGAGGTTGCCGGCCTTGGCGCGCTCGTTGCGGGCGCGGGCGGTGTATTCGACGCCGAGTTCCCTGCAGAGCGCCTGAAGGCTCGCCCGCCGCTCGCGCGCCCGGCGGCGCGTCTCGAGGTCGGTGTGGTTGCAGCGCGCGTCGGTGCCACCGTCGTCGCAGAGCACGACCCGCTTCTTGTCCGCGGGGTAATTGATCCGCGTCGCCGCCGCGAGGGTCACTGCAAGCAGCTCCTCGCTCTCGTTGTAGCTGGGGATGAGGATGTCGACCGTCGGCACATCTTCGAGGCGTACGGGGGCGGGCTTGGGCGGATCGACCGGATCGGAGTTGATCAGGGCGGTCAAAAAGAAGATGGCGACGGTGAAGCTCTCGGCCGCGAAGAGGACCAGCGCCGCGGCGAGCGAGACCGGGTCCTCGAAGGAGGGCAGCGTCTCGAAGAGGCGCCAAAGCCAGTAGCGGAGCACGAAGGTGCCGGCGATCGACAGGACGACGAAGCGCAGGGTCATGTTCGAGGTCACCCCGGGCTTCATCACGTAGATCAGACTGCAGGCCAGAAGCGACAGCAGCGCCTGCGTGGCGACGGAGGTCGGCACCGAGGCGAGGAACACCACCACGGCAAAAAGCGCGGCCCATGCGAGGGCGAGGGCCAAGGCCCCGGTTGCGGAAACGAGATCAAGGAATTTCATGGCAGCGGTCCTGCGAGCGGGGACAACATCTTGGGGGCGGCCTCTTCGGCGAGTCCCGTGGCGGCAAAGCTCGCCCCCTGCGGCGCGATCGGGGCGAGCGCCTCTTCCACGGTGCCGTGGACGCAATTGCGCATGGCGAGGTCCATGGCGCCTGCGCCGGCGGGAATGGTGCGGTTCGCCCCGTCGAAGCGGCGGAAGGCGAGCACACAGGTTAATCCTGAGTAATTGGTCCAGTGCGCCCAATCGATCTGGCCGAGCGCGTCGGTCTCCGTCGTCATGCCGCGGATTTCGGCGGCGGTGAACGGATAGGGGATGCCTCCGGCGGACTTCAGCAGTTCGAGCGGCTGGAACCGTCCGATGCTGGCGCGGCCGGTGCCATGCGAGCGGAGAAGAATGTAGTTCTCGCCCGAGATGGCGGTCGGGTTGGGAAGCAGGATGTGCTGTTCGCTGCGGCCGCGGAAACGTCGCTCCAAAACCACTTGGGCGCTTCGGGTCGACAGCCAGGCATCGGCCTGCGGTTGCAGCACGAAGGTCGCCTGCTGAAATTCCCTGTCGAACTCCGTCGGGGTGAGCGGGAAGGTATCGCAGGCTGCGATGAAGACCAGAGCGACGAACTCGAGTCGACATTTACGTCTCAATTGCGCAATGCGGCGCAACGATAGAAAATTGCCGGGCAAAACAAGGCACCCCTCAAACAAACACACCAATGTACTTCACAAATAGTCAGATCAATATATGTCCGGAGGGTCAAAATACCCCGAAGAGACGTTCACACTAAGAACACAATTCCCTGACGAATCCATGGAAAAAATTGGCGAGCAGCCAGATTTTTCCGAATGGTGCTCAAAGAACGAACACCCACGAGGGGCCGATCGGACAAATTATCGTCAAAATTTGGTACAGCCTCGGGGCGGTGAGCGGACTGCCCGGTGCCGGTCGCTTCAAGCCGGCCTCACACGATTCGGCGGGTTGCGCCGACAAGGGGCTTGGGGGGGTGAAGATGCGGCGGCAGGAAATTGACCGGAGAGGGCGCCCCTGGGGCAATGCGCGGACTGGCCTCCCAGGCGGCTCAGTCCCGCCGCGCTGCGACCAGCTGTTCTAGTGGAAATAAATCGACGTGAGGATGACGAGCAACGCGGCCAGCGGAAGACCGAGCAGCAAGGGCAAGGGCAGGCGGTTGATCCGCGGAGTGGGCTGGTAGCAACTCCCGCACTCGACGGCGCCGAGGCGCATCTTGTGGCCGCAGGATCGGCAATTGAACAGGCGGCGGTTGCGTAGGCTCATGATGGCCCTCCAAGATACTCGTAAAAATAAGGAACAATTAAGGCGATTCTCGTCATGAGGTAGCGTCATCTCCATTGCAATGGCAAGCGAAATGCGCGGAAACAATCGGTTGCCGAAGAATGAAGGGATATCCCCTGTATTTCGGTCTCCGCAGCAAGGGCTTTCTAACCCGTGCGCGTCCTGCGTGAATCGCGCACCCGAGCGCATTTCCGGCCTCGCGCCCTGGCGTGGCGTGATCCGTGTCAAGGAATGTCGCGGCAATGCAGCTAGAGTCGCGGTGATCGAGGAGACATCGCCATGCCCCCAACGCCGCCCAAGCGGCGCGGCCTGCCGCCGCTTGCCCTTGCGCTCTGCTACGCCGCAGTGATCGCGCTGCCGCTGCTGCCGGCGTTGCTGACCGGACAGGGGCATGGCCAGGGCGCAATGCGGCTGGCGACTGGGGCAGGGGTGGCCGCTGCGGGGATGATCCTGTTGCAGATGATTACGAGCGGGCGCTTCGAGGCGATCTCGGGGCGGATCGGGATCGACATCACCATGGCCTTTCACAAGTGGGCGGCGCCGGTGGCGCTGTTGCTGGCGCTGGTGCACGTTCTGGCGGTGATCGGGCTGCCGGACGCCGACCGCCCGGGCCGACTCGCCCGGCGTGTCGATCTCGTCCTGTCAGCCCCCGGCCTTTGGGAGGCGCGGCTCGCGCTCATTCTGCTCGCCGTCCTGGTCTGTCTCGCGCTGCTGCGCGATCGGATGGGGATGCGCTACCAGATGTGGCGGGCCGGGCACGCGCTCGGGGCCGTCACCCTCGTGGGGCTGGTGGTCTGGCACGCGGTGAACGCCGGCAGGGCAGGGGCGCTCGGCGCGGTGCTCTGGATCCTCTTCGCGCTCGCCGTGACCCTTCCGGCGCTTTGGGTTTACGCCGTCCGCCTCATTCGGCCGAACCGGCAGGGCTGGACGCTCCGCGCGACACAGCCCGCCGGAGAGCGCCTCTGGCTGCTGAGGGTCGCACCGCCCGAGGGCGGCGGGCTGCGCTTCGAGCCAGGGCAGTTCGCCTGGGTCGCCTTCGGGCGCAAGCGCCTGCCGTTGCACGATCATCCGTTTTCTATCGCCTCCGCCCCCGGCGAGCCGGAGCTGCGCTTTCTCGTGCAGGAGGCCGGGGATTTCACAGACGGGATCGGAGCGCTCGCGCCGGGGACACGGGTCTCGGTCGACGGCCCGCATGGCAGCTTCGTGCCGCGCGGCGAGGGGCCGCTGGTTCTCGTCGCCGGCGGGGTGGGCATCGCGCCGATCCTGTCCATCCTGGCGCATCTCGCGCGCAGCCAGAGCCGCCGGCCGGTGCGGCTCATCTATGCCGCGCGGAGCGCAGAGGCGATGGTGCCGCCAGATCTCTACCGTCCAGCCTGCGCGGCGCTCGGGGTGGTGCCGATGCTGATCTCCGACCGGGCCAATGACGGCGGCGCGTTGCTGCGCGGCCCCCTGATGCGGGGGCATCTCGCGCAGGCCTTCGAAGGGCTCGATCCCGCTGCCTGCGAAGTGATGACCTGCGGCCCCGGACCGATGATGACCTTCGTCGCGGACACGGCGTTGGAGATGGGGGTGCCGATGCAGGCGATCAGCTACGAGCGCTTCAGCTACGCAGCGGGTCGCGCCTCGGCCAAGGATCGCCGGATCTTGGCGGGCTTCGCGGCGCTCTGGGGAGGGGTCGTGGCCATGGTGCTGGCCTACTGGCTGGCCTGATCCTCTAGCCAGGCGAGGATCGCTGCGCGGGTCGCGGGGTCCTTAGCGTGATGATCGGCGAGGAAGCGGTCGAGCCGCGCCGCCCCCGTGGCGTCGCCCGCAGCAGGGACGGCCGAGGCGATACGTGCCGGGTCGCGATGGCACTTCGCGCAGTTGGCTGCCCAAGCCTGGGCCCCGGCGGAGAGATCGGCAGCAACAGCAGGGCGGGCGATCAGGACAAGTAGAACGAGAGCCGCGCGACGGCGGCAAGAGAGGAATGCGCGCATGAATTGCCTTTCTGGGGCGAAGGCTTGGAGTCAAATCCCCGAGATGATGCCGTTTGCGCCGATCCGCGGCAAGCATGGTGAGCGTAGACGCGCTCTGACCGCCAATTGATCTGGATCGTCCCGCGGCTCCCACACTCTTGGTAGGCTGGACGAAATCTGATGAGGGACCCCTGCGGCCACCATGACGGATATGGAACTCCTGCAAAGGCTCGGGCTCGCGCTGGCGATCGGGCTTCTGGTCGGTCTCGAGCGTGGTTGGCACGGAAGGGCCGAACGCGAGGGCGCACGGGTCGCCGGGGTCCGGACCTTTGCGCTCGTCGGTCTGACTGGCGGCGTGGCGGGCGCTCTGGTGCCGGTTTCGGGAGTCGTGCTGCCGGCCGCGGTGCTGCTGGCGCTGAGCGGCCTGCTCGCGGTGAGCTACTGGTTCACCCTGCGGGCAGAGGGCGATGCGGGGCTGACCACCGAGATCGCGATGCTTCTCGTCTTTTTGCTCGGCGCCACCTCGGTGCTGGGCGAAATGGCCCCCACCGCCGCGGCGGGCGTGATCTGCGCGCTGCTGCTGTCGCTGAAATCCCGGCTGCATGGCTGGGTGGCGCGCATGGACGGCGGAGAGCTTTCGGCGGTGCTCAAGCTCGCGCTCATCTCTGTGGTGGGGCTGCAGTTGATGCCGGACCGGGGCTACGGGCCCGGGGGAGTGCTCAATCCCTACGACCTTTGGTGGGCCGTCGTGGTGGTCGCCGGTCTCTCCTTCCTGGGCTACGTGGCGATCCGCCTCGGTGGGGCGAAGCTTGGCATGCTGCTGACGGGCCTCTGCGGAGGGCTCGCCTCGTCGACCTCGACGACGCTGGCCTTGTCACGTGTCGTGCAGGCGCAGCCCAGCCTTGCGCCGATGGCGGCGGTGGGCATCGTCGCGGCGGGTTCGGTGGCGTTCCTGCGCGTATTGGCGCTGGTCGCGGTCTTTGGCCCTGCGCTGCTCGGTGCGCTGGTGCTGCCCGTGGCGGTCATGGCCGGTGTCGGGCTGCTGGCAACCATAGGGCTTTCGGTGCGCGCGCCGACGGGCCCAGCGACGGACGAGCCGGTCGAGGGGCTCGCGAACCCGCTCGAGCTCGGGGCGGCGCTCGGCTTCGGCGGGGTACTCGCGGCGGTGCTGCTCGGGGTGCATTACCTTCGGCTCTGGCTCGGAGAAGCGGGAGTCTACGCGGCAGCGGCGTTGTCGGGGCTGACGGATGTGGATGCGCTGACCATCTCGGTGTCGCGGCTCGTCGGGGCGGACCTCTCGGTGTTTCACGGGGCGGTGGCGATTTTCATCGCGGTTTCGGTCAACTCGGTGGTGAAGGCGGCGATCAGCCTGGTTGTCGGGAGCCGCGCGCTGGGGCTGCGGGTGCTGCCGGTCTACCTGTTGACGATTGTCGCAGGCGGCGCGGTGCTGATGCTCGGAGCGCCTGCGCCGCCCTAGACGGCGCGCCGCGCGCCGAGACGCCGGAGCCGCAGCTGCTTCTCGCCCTCCAGCAGCATTAGAAAGACGATGCCGATCCCGAAGGCAAGAAGCCCGTCGGCCAAGGGGACCGGCGCGGTGTGGAAGATGGGCTGCATCACTGGCAGGTAGGTGATCGCGCCTTGCGCGCCGGCCACGATCAGCACGCAGGCCCAGATGACCGGCGTGCCCCGGGCGGCCTTCAGGGTGAGCGAGCTGCCGTGGATGTTGCGGATGAAGAAAAGGTGGAAGGTCTCGAGGATCACCATCGTGTTCATCGCGGTTGTCTGCGCAAGCGCCACGGGATGGCCGCGAGCGATGGCGTGGAAATACATCCCGAAGACGGCCAAGAGAAACAGCGCCGAAACGAGCACGATGTGCCAGACCAGCGTGCCCGAGAGCAGCGGCTCCGCGCGGGGACGGGGCGCGCGGTGCATGGCGGCTTCCTCAGGTGGCTCGAAGGCGAGCGCGAGCCCCAGCGTACCGGCGGTGATCAGGTTGACCCAGAGGATCTGCACCGGGGTGATCGGCAAGGCCATCCCGGCAAAGAGCGCGACCACGACCGTCATCGCCTCGCCGGTGCTTGTGGGCAGGGTCCAGCTGATGACCTTTTGAATGTTGTCGTAGACCGTGCGGCCCTCGCGGATCGCCGCCACGATCGAGGCGAAATTGTCGTCGGCCAGCACGACGGCGGCGGCCTGCTTGGCGGCCTCGCTGCCGGTCAGCCCCATGGCGATCCCCGCGTCGGCCCTTTTGAGAGCCGGGGCATCGTTGACCCCGTCGCCGGTCATGGCGACGGTCAGCCCCTGCGATTGCAGCGCGGTGACTAGGCGCAGCTTGTGGGCAGGCGAGGTGCGCGCGAAGATGTCCGTCCCGACGACTGCCGCGGCCAGCGCGCCATCGTCCATCGTCTCGATCTCAGCGCCGGTGAGCACCCGCGTGATGTTCTGCAACTCGATCGCGCGGCCGATGGCGCGGGCGGTCGCGGCGTGGTCGCCTGTGATCATCTTCACCCGGATGCCGGCGCTCCTGCATTCGGCGACGGCGGCGATGGCTTCGGGGCGGGGAGGGTCGATCAGGCCGATGAGACCGATGAAGGTGAGCTGCCCGTCGAGATCGGCCTTGTCGAGTACGGTTTGCGCGGGCGGCACCGCGCGCTGGGCAATGGC
Organism: Salipiger sp. PrR007; assembly: GCF_010499845.1. NCBI lineage: Bacteria > Pseudomonadati > Pseudomonadota > Alphaproteobacteria > Rhodobacterales > Roseobacteraceae > Salipiger > Salipiger sp. PrR007. The sequence goes on from NZ_JAAGOZ010000011.1 coordinate 29,591, forward strand.
AAGCACCCGCTGCCCTTCGGCGGCGAGCCGTTCAACCATCGCCTGCCAGTGGTCTCGGTCGAGTGGCGCCACGCCGCCGAAGTCGCTGCGCTGGTCGCGGCAGAGCGCGAGCACCGCCTCGGGCGCGCCCTTCAGGTGGATCTGCGCATGTCCCTCGTGATCGTGGTGCAGCGTGGCCATGTAGCGGTGCGCCGCATCAAAGGGGATGGCGTCGGTGCGGCTCCACTGGTGGAAGCGGGCGAGGCCGGCGCCAGTGATCTTGCCCGCCAGCGCCAGCAGCGCGCCTTCCATCGGATCGCCCTCGACCTGCCAGCCGGTCCCGGCGTCCTGCAGCAGCGCGTCGTTGCAAAGCGCAGCGGCGAGGGCGACCTCGGTCAGAACGGTGTGCTCGTCCGCTGAGACCCGGTTGTCCTGCCAAAGGATCGCGCCCTCGGGAGCATAGCCGTCACCGGCCACCGTATAGAGCCGCCCGGCGGCGGCGAGGCTGGCGACCGTCATGGCGTTGCGGGTGAGCGTGCCGGTCTTGTCCGAGCAGATCACCGACACCGAGCCCAGCGTCTCGATGGCGGGCAGTTGACGCACGATGGCATTGCGCCGCGCCATGGTCCGCACCCCGACGGCGAGCGTGATGGTCAGCACGGCGGGAAGCCCCTCGGGGATGGCGGCCACCGAGAGGCCGACGATCGCCATAAAGAGATCGCCGAAGGGGAGGTGCCGCACGAGGCTGCCATAGCCCAGCAGCACCACCCCGGCGATGAGGATGATGCCGGTGAGCCACCGGGCGAAGCGGTCCATCTGCGCCAGCAGGGGCGTCCGCACGGTCTCGACGCGCGCAAGCATCCCGCTGATCTGCCCGATCTGCGTCGCGGGGCCGGTCGCGGTGACGACGCCTGTTCCGGTCCCGGCGGCGACCGTCGTTCCGGAATGCAGCATCGGGCTGCGATCGCCGAGCGCACTGTCCTCGGCCACCGGGGCGGTGCTCTTCTCGACGGGGACCGACTCGCCGGTCAGCACGGCTTCTTGCACCTTCAGCGCATGCGCTTCGAGCAGCCTTAGATCGGCCGGCACCAGGGCCCCCGCATCGACGAAGACGATGTCGCCGGGCACCAGCCCTGCCACTTCGATGCTTTTCCGCTTGCCGTCCCGCAACACCAAAGCCCGCGGCGCCAGCATGCGGCGGATCGCGTCCATGGCATCCTCGGCGCGTCCCTCCTGCACGAAGCCGATGACTGCGTTGATCAGCACCACCGCGAGAATGACGCCGGTGTCCACCCAGTGGTGCAGGGCTGCGGTGACCATGGCCGCGCCGATCAGCACGTAGATCAGCACGTTGTTGAACTGCCTCAGGAAGCGCAGGACCGCGGGGCGCTGCGCCGGTTCGGGGAGCACATTCGCGCCATACCTGGCCTGGCGCCGCGCAGCCTCGGCGGCGCTGAGGCCCGAGGCCGCGGTCTCGAGCCGGTCGAGCGCGGCCCCGGGCGGAAGCGCGTGAAGCGGGGGACTGGTGTCTTGCGGCTGCATCGGAGCGATCCTTCCGGCAGAAAGAGAGGCGTTCGCCCGCCCGCAGAACGGCAGTCCGCGGCGAACGAGGGATTGGCTAGGCCAATGGTACCCCGCGGCGGCGCTTTCGCACCTTTTGTCTCGGACTCGCGAAGAAGACTCGCAGCGCGCGATCGACGATGATGTCGCTTGGCCCGGTGATCCGCCGCGCGAAACTCGTCTAATCTTTCGGCTAATACGTCGCCCGAGGGCGTTTCTCCTTTCGATAGGGGCGCGCAGACTTCTTGCGCGCTCCGCGGGCCCGGTGCGCAAGGAGGCTCGAAAAGTCCTTTGAGTTGAGTGAGCTCCGAGCGCATAGGGGGCATCCGCTCCGCGGCCCAGGCAGCCCATATCGTAAGAGTCCGGGGGGTTTCGTTATTGCAGAAAAATTTGCGCCCATTCGCATTACCATTGTGTGCGACGGAATTGAGAGTATTCGAAGGAGGGGCGAATTGTATTGGGCAGCTTTAGCACGCGCCGGCAGGATGCTCCAAAAAGGAGATTGGTCCGAAAAGACGATCGCCATGGTCGTGGACTACCTGGAGCATCTGGCTGAAACAGTCGCAGGCGCACTGGGGGCGGCTTCGGAGCAAAGCCCCTCTGCCATGGACGTGGAGATCGGGGGCACCGCGGAGGCGGGGGGCGAACACACCCGGGCGAGCGCAGATTTGACCGCGGAACTCAGCGACACGGATTATGGGTCTTTCGCAGTTGGCAGCGGGACGTTTTTCGCTGCCGCCGAGGGTGGGGCTGAAACCGCAGCGACGAACGCATATTGCGATGTCGAGGGCGCGGACTTCGTCTTCACCCGGACGACGACCACGACGGGCGAAAACTGGTCAGAAACCAGGACCCAACTGATCGCGGTGGACTTTGCCTGCATCGACACTGGCAGCACCCTGATGATCACGCCCGAGAGCAGCTATCTCCTCGATAGCTACCAGCAGGTCGAAAGCGGGAATGTCGCGACGGTGAATTTCGATGTGGCCGTCAGCGCGACGCATACCGATGCCGACGTCAGCACCGGCGCGATCGCGATCGAGGATACCTATTCGGGTTCGTCGATCGATGCATCGCTGGCCATCGGTTGAGCGCGGCCGGCGAGTCGATTGAGTCGGGTGGATTGAGGGCCGCAGGCCCTGCGACGGAGGGCGCTGGCACAACGCGATGAAGCAAAGTGCGGGCAGAAGGTGCCTGTCGCACGCGGCGGACTACCCTGCGGCCGAGATTCTGGATTTCGATGCTTAGGCCACGAAGCGCCACCTTGAACGTCGGTCAATGATCCGAGGTAACGCACGAAACACAAACGATAAGCGATGTACCTATCCAATCCCAATTCCACGCTGGGCCGTCATGTCTAAAATTTTCGAGGGCCCGGCGCTCAGCGACAATCCGCCAAGGCCGCGCTGAGAGATATATTCCGAGGCGTTCAAATTCATCGCGGTGCTATACTTGAAGTTGTAGTGAGCTCTTCAAGAATTTGCATATTTTCGAGAAAGAAGATTCTGAAATTCATCTTTAATGAGATCCCGCTCAACAAGGGACACAGCACGGAAGATTGATGCAGTGAGCATTTCAAATTCAAAGGAGCCCATCCTCTATATCGTGGATGAGATGCCCCTGACGCGCGCACAGCTTTCCCAATTTCTTTCGGGGTTTGCGCGGCTCCACGGGTTGCGGATCGAAGAGATCGCCGCAAGTGAAGCCGGCGACATCTTTCCGCAGGCGACGGGCGGTATGTGCGTGATCAATACCGGCGCCAGCACCAGCGATGAGATATGGTTCGGCATCGTTCGCACGCTCAGCCAGACGGCACGGTTTGGACCCGTCGTGCTGTTCTGCGAAGCTGCAAGCGCAGAGTTCGTGCGCGGCGCGCTCCAGGCCGGGGCGCGGGGGGTGGTTCCGGCATCGACCAACCCGGCGGTCGCTCTGAAATCCCTGGACCTGACCCTGCACGGGGGCATCTTCGTGCCACCGTCGGTGCTTGATCTGCTGCAATCCTCGGAGCCTTCGAGAGAGCCGGGCGCCGCGCCGTCCGGCGATCCCGAGCAGTTGCCCGACCTGTCCGGGCGGACGTCCGGCGACCATGGCGCCGCGCCCCGCACCGTCGCGGCTGCCCCGCGTATGAGCCCGCGGCAGACACGGACCGAGCAGGCCGGAGACCCCGGCGACGCAGCAGAAAGCGACGAGCCTGACCTCGCCGATCTGACACCACGCCAGTTGGCCGTGCTGGACCACCTCGGCAAGGCCCGTTCCAACAAGGAGATCGCCCGCGTCCTCGACACCACCGAAGCGACGGTGAAGCTGCACGTCCGGCAGGTGATGCGCAAGCTCGGGGCAAAGAACCGCACGGAGGCCGCGCTGATCGCCGCGCGCCGCGAACTCGCCAAGCGTCCGACGCCGCGGCTGCGGAGCGTGCCGGTCCCGGACCCGGCGACGCCTGCCCGCACGCCGATCTACCAACCGCTGCCGAACCAGCGCAACCTGCATGCTGCGGCGCTGCTCGCCGACGGCAAGAACCCGGCGCCCGGATTTTTCACCGCCGCTCGGGAAAAGGACGGCGATACCCGCGCGGCCGAACATCTGCGTCGCATCGAAAAGAGCGCGACCATGCACTTCCCCGGTGTCTTTCCCGGCCCGGGCCGCTTGAGCTGAGGAGGTCTCCGCGCTGGCGCGTCTTGCGCTCTGGTTGCCCGGGGCGCGCTGAACGTGGCTGTGGGAGGCGTCAGACCGGCGTGCGTGCGGGCTCGCCGCGCGCCGTGATGGCGTGCAGGACCATCAGCCCGACCCCGAGGGCCAGCCCGAGCGTCATGAGCGGCACCGTCTTCCACAGGATGAGAACCGCAGCGACCAGCCGGAGCACCTGCTCCCAGCGGGCCAGGTCCCGGCGGTCGAAGCGGGTCAGCGCCGAGGCAAGCAGGTAGAGTGCCAAAATCAGCCGGGCGCCCAGCAAGAGCAGGGCGGTGATCTCGACCTCACCGCTGTAGCCTTCGATCAAGGCCCGCCGGCCCATGTCGTCGGTGATCGTCACCGCTTCTTCGATCAGCAGCAGCTCGGGGTACCAGGCAAAGACGAAGGGGATCGCGAACATGACGATGCCCACGCGCACGGCAGCAAGCCCGGTGCGCATGGGCTCGGTGCGGGTGATCGAAGCCGCGGCGAAGGCGGCAATGGCGACCGGCGGGGTGATCGCCGAAGCCACGGCGAAGTAAAAGACGAACATATGCGCGGTGAAGAAGCTGACGCCAAGGCTCGACAGCAGCGGGCCGAGCAGCAGGGCGACGTTGACGTAGGCGGGCACGGTCGGCATGCCCATGCCGAGCAGGATGGCGCAAAGCATGGCGCACACCAGCGCCAGCATCAGGTAAACGCCGCCGACGATGGGAATCTCGAGGCCGAAGAGATGCAGCACTTGCGCGCGCTCGAGCCAGGTGGTGACGGCGCGGGTCAGCTCTCCGGTCAGGCCGCTCTCGTTGAGGAAGGCCGAGATGATCGACACGGCAAAGAGCAGCAGAAACAGCCGCGATATGAGGATGCCGCCATCCGCGAGCGATAGCAGCACCTTCGAGGGTTTTGCGCGGGTCTCGGGATCGAGGAAGAGCAGCGGCAGCAGCACCGCGACCGCCCACCAGCCTGCCGAGACTGCGTCGCCGGTGGCATTGGTGATGATCTGGGTCACGAAGTCCGGCAGCAGCGCCGCCACCATGCTGTCCCCGATGGTGTCCTTGGAGCCGAGGAGCAGGAAAAGGATGGTCAGGATCGGCAGCACGATGATCACCAGGTTCAGCCAGTCCTGCCGGTGCATCACCAGGTCCTCGGGGAGCTCGCGCATGGCCTCGATCCGGTCTTTGCGGGCCTGGAACATCACCGCGAGGAAAATCGAGAAAAAGAACGCCAGCGCCGGCAGGAAGGCGGCGGTGATCACCTTGGTGTAGGGCACCGCCGTCAGCGCCACGAGGACAAAGGCCGCAACCCCCATCACAGGTGGCATGATCTGCCCGCCCGAGGAGGCGGCCGCCTCGACGCCGCCCGCGAACTGCGGCGAGAATCCGTTGCGCCGCATCATCGGGATGGTCAGCCGCCCGGTGGAAAGCACATTGGTCACCGGCCCGCCGGTGATCGTGCCAAAGAGGGCTGAGGAGACGATGGCCGCATGCGCCGGCCCGCCGCGCAGCCGGCGCGTCATCCGCACGGCAAGCTTGATCAGCGAGGTGCCTCCGGCCGAGGTGCCGAAGAGCGCGCCCAGCACCACATAGGGGAAGACCTGGTTGACCACGATGTCCATGAACCGCCCCATGAAGCCATCGGGGGTGACAAAGACATTGGTGGCTTTCTGGATGGCAGCGGCGCGCACGTCACCGCCGTCGGCGCCGAGCTTGGTGAGCAGGAAGCTGTTGTCCGACAGATCGAAAATCCAGATCAGCGCGGTCGCAACCGTATAGAGCACGACGACGCTTGCCACCGCCACCAGCGGCAGACCCCAGACCCGCATGTTGTAGAGAAAGAACAGCGTGATGATGGTGAAGAGCAGGGGGATGATCCAGATACCGAAGCGAGCCTGGCAGGCGGGAACCTCGGCCTCGAAGGAGATGCCCGGGATCACCCCGGCCGAGCGCTCGGCGGCCTCCTGGATGAGCCGCGCGCGCTCGCCGGTGATCTGGTCGATGAGGCAGATCGAGTCCACCTCCACCAGAAAGCCCACCGCCGCGAGCAGGGCGGCGAGGATCAGCCCCGCGTCGAGCAGCGCGCCGAGCCAGGCGCGCTCCGGGTGGTCCCATTTCCACTCTCTATAGACGCTGGAGTCGAGCGCCACGATCAGCATCATCACCAGGAAGACCGGCGGGTAGAAATACTCCGGCGGAAAGCCCGACACCCGGAAAAACGGCCGTCCGGTCGCCTCGCGCGCCCAGTCCTGCAGGCCGGGGATCTCGGGCATCGTGTTGATCATGCCGACGATCACCAGGATCACGGCGAGGACCAGGGCGATCCGCTTGCCCAGAGGGCGGGTGATGTCTTGCTGCGTCATGTCACCGAGGCCTTGCTGGGGCGGGGTCGGCGGGGCCATCGGGGCGGCCTCGCCGGATTTCTGGGATCAGGGCCTGTTCAGGGGCGCAGGCAGTCGGCGATGCTGTGGCCCGCCTCCTCGAACGCGCGGATGGCGCCGGGGTGCATCTTGATCTGCACCGCACCACAGGCACCCTGGCTTGTGCCGTCGATGTCGCCGAAGCTCATTCGGGCAAAGGGGCCACGTGGCGAGCCGGTGATGAAACGCTCCTCGCCGCCGAGGTAGGCCTTGGTGATCTGATAGACGAGCTCCTCGTCCAGCCCGGCGGGCACGATCTGGCCGAAGGCGGTGGCGAAGCTGTCGAAGGTGTCGTCGTCGGTGACCACGGTGATGTCGTTGCCCGCGTAGGCGGCGCGGAAGTCCTCGATCGGCACCGAATAGGGCGCATGGCCCGGCGCGGCGACGATTTGCTGCCCAAGCTCGCTGGCGAGAAGATCCGAGGGCACGTCGTGGATGGTGATCCCGCCCGCCGAGGCAATGGCGATCTGGCGACCCGAGGGCAGACCCTCGGGAATGGTCCAGACGTCCGCGCCGCCGCCGGTGATCGTCGGTACGGTGTCGGGCCAGTCGGTCTGGATGCCTTCGTAGCCCTCGCCGTCCTTGAGGCCCGAGAGCAGCTGGATCATTGCCCGGCCCGACGTCAGCGCGGCGCCGCGCGGCGGGCCGTTCCAGATGCGCTTGCCCGACATGTCGCGAATGTCCTCGACCGGGTTGCTGTTGTAGTAGCCGAGGATCTGCGCCGAGCCTGCGTTGAAGAAAATCGCGCGAATGTTCGAGGCCAGCTCGGCGCCCCGCTCCGGGCCGACCCCGGCGTAGGGGCCGATGCCCCGCGACAGCAGGAAGGGCAGGATCAGCGGGGCAGGGGCCATGTCGAGCCGGCCCTCGGCAACCGCGAGCACCGAATTGGTCAGCGTCGCGCCCTCTGTGATCTGCATGGTCGCGACACCGGCGCTGTCGAGCACCGCGGCAAGCGTGGAATCGATGTAATGCGGTGTCGAGCCGGGCGTCGTGGTTTCGGCGGTCAACGTGGCCTGGGCCGAGGCCAGCACCGGCGCGAGCGCCAGAACGCCGCCCATGAGCATCTGTTTGAGCATGGTTCCTCCCTTTGGTCACCGCCCTCCTCCAAAGGCGGACGCCCCGCGGTTCCCGGGGACGTAGGGGAAACGCTCGCAGAATATATATGACTTGTCACGTATTATTTATTCGGGCTTTATCGGGGCAACGGGAGGCTCATCATGACCAATGCGAGCAAACGGGATGCCGCACGCATCGCGCAGCGCCGGGCGCGGGAGGACTACAACGTCTTTTCCCGCCTGCCGGCGATCTACGCCGCGTCGCGCTCGCAGGGGCAGCAGTTCCTGCAGCGGGGCGGCGGGCTCTCGATCGTGGAATGGCGCACGCTTTGGGATCTCCACGAGGTCGGGCCGATGACCATCCGCGATCTCGCGGCGACCCAGCGGGCAGATCATTCTCTGCTGAGCCGGGCGCTGCCCGAGATGCGGCGCAAGGGCTATGTGACCATGCGCCGGGATGAGGGCGACGGGCGGCAGACCATTGTCGAGATCGCTCCGCCGGGCCGCGCCGCCTATGCCCGTGCGGCGCCGGTGATGGCGCGCCGCCGCGCCGCCCTGCGCGAGGTATTTTCCGAAGAGGAAATCAGGATCTTCGTGGGTTATCTCGACCGGCTCGAGACCTTCCTGCGCAGACCCGTGGACGACGTGCTGACGGAGGAAAGCGCAAAGTGACCAAGCCCCCCAACGTTCTGTGGATCATGGCGGACCAGCTCCGCTTCGACTATCTCAGCTGCACCGGCCACCCTTACCTGCATACGCCGCATATCGACGCCCTGGCGGCGCGGGGGGTGCGCTTTTCCAACGCCTACGTGCAGTCGCCGGTCTGCGGCCCGTCGCGGATGTCGGCCTACACCGGTCGCTACGTGCGCAGCCACGGGTCGACCTGGAACGGCATGCCGTTGCGGGTCGGCGAGCCGACGCTGGGCGATCACCTGCGCGAGGTGGGCGCCCGCGCGGTGCTGGTGGGAAAGACCCACATGACCGCCGATGCCGAGGGAATGGCCTGGCTCGGCATCGATCCGGACAGCGAGATCGGGGTGCGTGTTTCGGAATGCGGCTTCGAGCCCTTTGAGCGCGACGACGGTCTGCACCCGGACAGCCCGCGGCAGAACTGGTCCGCCTATGACGACTACCTCGTGGCGCAGGGCTACAGCTCCGAAAACCCCTGGGAGGATTTTGCCAACTCGGGGCTCGACGACGATGGCGAGTTGCTCTCGGCCTGGCTGCTGAAGAACTCGCGGCTTGCCGCCAATGTCCCCGAGGAGCATTCGGAAACCGCCTATATGACCGACCGCGCGATGGACTTCATGCGCGAGGCGCAGGCAGACGGCCGCCCCTGGGTGTGCCACCTGTCCTATATTAAGCCGCACTGGCCCTATATTGTGCCCGCGCCCTACCACGACATGTATGACGAGAGCCACATCGTGCCGCCCGTCCGCTCCGAGGCAGAGCGCGAGACCGATCACCCGCTGCTGCGCGCCTACCACGGCGCAAGGGTCTGCCGCAGTTTCTCGCGCGACCCTGTCCGCGAGCACGTGATCCCGGCCTATATGGGTCTGATCAAACAGCTCGACGACAACCTCGGGCGGCTGTTTGCCTGGATGGACGCGGAGGGGCTGAGCGAGACCACCATCGTCGCCTTCACCTCGGATCACGGCGATTACATGGGCGACCACTGGATGGGCGACAAGGATTTCTACCACGAGATGGCGGTGAAAGTGCCGCTGATCATCGCCGACCCGCGCCCCGAGGCCGACGGCACGCGCGGCCTTGTGTCGGACGCGCTGGTCGAGATGATCGACCTTGCGCCGACCTTCATGGCCGCGCTCGGCTGTCCGCCCAAGCCGCATGTGATCGAGGGCCGCGACCTGACGCCGATCCTGCACGGCACCGGAGACATCTCGCGCCGCTATGCGATCAGCGAACACGATTATCACTGGTCCGACATGGCCCGCACCCTCGGCCAGCCGCAGGAAGAGGCGCATACGGTGATGATCTTCGACGGACGCTGGAAATTTATCCGCTGCGAGGGGTTCCGGCCGGTTCTTTTCGATCTGGAGACGGACCCCGGCGAACTGGTGGACATTGGCGCCTCGGAGGCACCGGAGCATGTTCAGGTCCGCGCGCGACTGGAGGCGGCGCTGCTCGACTGGTCCCGGCGGCACCATACCCGTATCACCGCCACGCCCGCAGTGCTGGCGCGGCAGAAGGTTGCGGCGGAGACCGGCATCCTGATCGGTTTCTGGGACGAGCAGGAGTATCACGAGGCAACGGGCAAGGCCTTTGACAGCCTGAGGCCCGTGGGCCGCCGGTAGCGGCTCGGCACGCGCGCAGGGTCTTGCGACCTGCGCGGCGGTTCGCCTTGTCCGGGGGCCTTGGATGCGCTAGCCCGGCCTGCGTGTATAGGGGGAAGCGCCATGGCAAAGGCGATCGAAACGCTCGAGGTCGGCGAGCTGCGGTTTCTGACCACGCACCGCACGCTGGCGCTCGTGGCGCGCACGCTGAGCGGCAGTCTCGCCACGCTCTCCGAGAGTTTCGGCCCCACCGACATCTGGCTCGGCGCGCATCGCGCGCGGCGGATTCCACGGAGCCGGGGGCGGCGGCTCGTGGTGGTGCAGACCGAACAGATCCTCGACGCGGACGGCCGCGCCATAGAAACCAAGCTGACCCGCAGGCGCATCGCGCGGCTGGCCCTGCAGGCCGACCTCTTCGTCGATTGGAATCCCCAGAACCGGCCATTCTACGGCCTTCTGCCGCGGCTTCTGCCCCGGCGGTTCCTCTTCGGCCCCTATGTTTTCGGTCCGGGTCCGCGGGCGCAGAGCCCGGGCGAGGGGCTGGTCTTTGTCGGCAATCTCAACGCCGAGCGGCAGGCCAAGCTCGCGCAGATCCGGGATGTCCGCGCGCTGCCGATGAAGGCGGGCATCGACGAGATTGACCAAGCCATTGCCTCGGGGGCGGCGATGCTCAACCTCCACTCGCTTCCCGGGGCCTATACCGAGGTGCCGCGGGTTCTGATGGCGCACCTCGCGGGCAAGCCGCTGGTCTCCGAGCCACTCGCGGCGCCCTTCGCGGCAGGAGAAAGCTACCTTCTGCCAGACGCCCCCCTCACCGCCGAGGCCTTGGCCCAGGTCTGGCAGGGGCTGAACACCGTGGCGGCGCGCTATCCGATCACCGAGATGCTCCGCACCCCGCGCCGGTGATTTGGGCGCAGGTGCGAGGAGGCAACTCCCATTTCATGAAGAAGGGCCCCGCGTGAGGCGCCACGTTCCATCCTGAGATGCGGTCTCGCACCGCCGAAGATCGGCTCTTCGAGCGGCGCATCGACTCATGTTTTGTAGCCCGCACCCGCGAACCAGGCGCGGGCCCGCATGTCCTACGCCTCCACGCCCATGGGCAGGTGACGGCGGCGCTCGCCGGTCGCGGCGAAGAGCCCGTTCGCGATGGCCGGTGCGACAGGCGGCACCCCCGGCTCGCCCACGCCGGTGGCGTGCACCGAGAAGGGATGCGGCACGATGTGGGTGACCACTGTCGGGAAGTTGTCGGAGCGGACGACGTCGTAGTCGTAATAGTTCGACTGCATCACTGCCCCGTCCTCGAAGGTGATCCCCGAATGCAGCGCCACTGTCATGCCCATGACCGCCGCGCCCTGCAGCTGGCTCTCGATGCGCTCGGGGTTCGCCGCAAAGCCGCAGTCGATCGCCATGTGCATCTCGGGCACGGTGATCCGCCCGTCCGCCACCTTTACCCGCGCCGCGCAGGCCACGTAGGAGACGAAGCTTCGGTGCACCGCGAGGCCGATGCCCTCGCCCTCGGGCAGTTCCTTGCCGTAGCCGATGCCATCGGCGGCGATATTGAGGACATCGGCGAGCCGCCCGGTCTCGATTGGGAATTCGGCGATGGGCTCTCCGTAATTCCAGAAGTCCTCGGGCAGGCCAGCCGCCTTGAGGTCGAGGCTGCGCGGCGCGCCGATCAGCTCGAGCCACATCTGCCGCTGGTCCTTGCCGAGTTCATGCGCCAGTTCACCTACGCAGGAGCCGATGGCCCAAGCGTGCGGAATGTTCGAGACCGAGCGGAACCAGCCGATTCTCGTGTGGGCCAGCGCCTTGCCATGTTCGCAGCGGATGTTGGGCAGATCGAAGGGCAGGTCGGTCATCCCCATCGCCAGCTCGAGCGGCAGCACGTTGCCCTCGTCGGGGGCGAAGGTCGATATGATCGACGGTGCTACCGAGCGGTGCCGCCAGCCCGTGACCCTGCCGCTCTCGTCGAGCGCGACGTCGATGCGCTCCGCCGAGGTCGTGTGGTAGAAGGAGTGCTTCACGTCGTCCTCGCGCGTCCATTGCACGCGCACCGGGGCGCCGATCTCCTTCGAGAGAAGCGCCGCTTCGGCGACATAGTCAGCCTTGGATTTCCGGCCGAAGCCGCCGCCGAGCAGCGTGACGTTCACCCGTACCATCTCCGGGTCGAGCCCGACCGCCTTGGCGGCATCCTTGCGCGTGGTGTAGGGGCTTTGCACCGGCGCCCATATCTCCAGGCCTTCGGCGGTGTAGTTGGCGATGGCCGCCGGCGGCTCCATTGGGATATGCGCGACATGGTCCTGCGTGTAGGTGCCGGTGAAGGTCTTCGCGGCACCGGCAAGCGCGGCATCGACGTCGCCCTGGTCGCGGGCAACGGTGCCGGGCTGCTCGGAAGTCGCGACCATCTCGGCCATGTAGGGCTCGGAGCTGTATCCGCCGTGCGGCCCGGGCTCCCATGCGACTTTCAGCCGTTCGCGTCCCTGCGTTGCGGCCCAGGTGTTGCTGGCCACCACGGCGATCCCGCCGAGAGGGGCGAACTGCGTCGGCATCGAGGCATAGGGCAGTTCGTGCACGCTTTCGACTCCGGGCACTTTCAGCGCTTCGGCGGCGTCGAAGGAAAGCGCCTTGCCGCCAACCACCGGAGGTCGGGCGATCACCGCGTATTTCATCCCGGGCAGGATCACATCGGCACCGTAGACCGCACTGCCGGTGGTGATGTCGTGAAGGTCGGTGATCTGCACCTCGCCCCTGCCGACGTAGCGGAACTGGGCTTCGGTCTTGTAGGTGACCTCCTCATGCGCGGGTACCGGCTGGGCCATCGCCGCCGCGGCCAGTTCGCCGAAGCCGAGGCTCTGGCCCGAGGGGCCCTTCACCTCATGCATCTCGACGGTAACTTGCGCCGGATCGACGCCCCACTCCTCGGCGGCGGCGCGGGCGAGCATGGTACGCACCGCGCCGCCGATCTTCCGCGCCATCTGTATGTGGTGGCGCATCGAGCGCGAGCCGTCGGTGTCCTGGTTGCCGTATTTCGGCTCGTCGCCAGGGGCCTGCACGATTTTCACGCGGGACCAGTCGGCCTCCATCTCGTCGGCCATGACCATCGGGATCGACGTCCGGCTGCCAGTGCCCATCTCGGAGCGATGGGCGACCAGCGTGACCGTGCCATCTGGGTTGATCGACACGAAGACCAGCGGATCCTCGACGATCCCGTGCTCCATGCCCGAGCCACCGGTGTCATAGGTCTCGAAGGCGCGGGCAGGCATCGCATAGGCGGCCAGCGCAAAGGCGCCGGTGGTCCCCAGAAAGCCGCGGCGGGTCACCTTGGCGAGCCGCACGCTGGCGGCGCCTGTTTCGAGAAGCGGTTCAAGATATTTCAGCATGGCTCAGATCCCCGTGCTGGCGTGGCGGACGGCATCGACGATGCGCTGGTAGCAGCCGCAGCGGCAGACGTTGCCGGACATGGCGGCGAGGATCTCCGCGTCGGTCGGCTTCGGGGTCTCGCCAAGAAAGGCCGCGGCCTGCATAATCTGGCCTGGCTGGCAGAAGCCGCATTGCGGCACGTTGAGATCGCGCCAGGCAACTTGGACGGGGTGGTTGCCCTCGGCGTCGAGCCCCTCGATCGTTGTGACCGCCTTGCCGTCGACAGCGCGCAGGCTGGTCTGGCAGGCGCGCACCGCCTTGCCCTCGACATGCACGGTGCAGGCCCCGCAGAGCCCGGCGCCGCAGCCGTATTTCGTGCCGGTGAGCCCGGCGATATCCCGGATGGCCCAGAGAAGCGGCATGGTGGGATCTTCGTCGAAGACCTGCTCGACGCCGTTCAACGTAATCGTGGTCATTTCTTCCTCCCGCGGTGCAACTCTTGGCGGCCGGAATGAAACGGGCGATCGAAGAAGAGGGAGACGCTCAGTTCAGAATCGCCGCCTGGTTGCGCAATACTAGCATAAAACGGGCGCTCACTCAGCAGTCGCAAGGTCCGTGGCGACCGGTGTTGCCAGCCCTTTCGGGTCTGGTCATCCCGCCTTCGCCTTCCCATCGCGAAAAAATGACTTTTTCAGTAGGGAATTATTGTTGATTCATTTAGTCAAATAACTTAGGCCCGCCGCGAGTTCGACCTGCGTACAGGATAGTTCGATGATGCACCGTCTTGCCGGCCTCGCGGCCCTGATCTTCACCCTTCACGCCGGTGCAGCGCTGGCCGATCCCGTGACCTTTACCGACATCGCCGGGCGCGAGGTCACCGTCGAAGCTCCTGTGGAGCGCATGATCCTCGGCGAGGGGCGGCAGGTCTATCTGCTTGGCATTCTCGACCGCGAGGATCCCTTCGAGCGCGTCGTCGGTTGGCGTCAGGACCTGCTGGAGGCGGACCCCGCCAGCTACCACATCTACGCCGAGAAATTTCCGCAACTGAAGGATCTGCCCACATTCGGCGGTTTCAAGGACGGCACTTTCGACGTCGAGCAGGCTGCAGCGCTGAAGCCGCAGCTGGTGCTGATGAACCTCGAAGCCAAGGCGGCGACCGAGGACGCGGGCTACGACGAGAAATTGGCCAAGCTCGGCATCTCGATTGCCTATGTCGATTTCCGCGAGGATCCGATGGCGCATAGCGTCGAGTCCATGCGCATCATGGGTAAGGTGACCGGCAAGGAAGCGCAGGCGGAAGAGTACATCGACTTTGTCGAAGCGCAGATGGCCCGGGTGACCGACACGCTTGAGGGTGCAGAGTTCGACCGGCCCAAGGTCTTTGTCGACCGCGCGGGCGGCTACTCGGACGATTGCTGCATGACCTTTGGTCCCGGCAACTTCGGCGACTACGTCGAGATCGCCGGGGGGACAAATATCGCGGGCGATATCCTGCCCTCGACCTTTGGCACGCTGAATCCCGAGCAGATCATTGCCGCCAATCCCGACCAGGTGATCGTCACTGGCGGCCAGTGGGACGCTTACGTTCCCGGTGGCAACTGGGTCGGCATGGGGCCGGGCTCTGACATGGACGTGGCGCGCGGCAAGCTCGAGGCGCTCACCCAGCGCACCGCGATGACCGGCATCAATGCCGTCGAGACCGGCGAGTTCCACGCTATCTGGCATCAGTTCTACGACAATCCGTATTACTTTGTTGCCGTGCAGAAGATCGCCACATGGCTGCATCCCGAGCTTTTCGCGGACCTCGACCCCGAGGCGACGCTGAAGGAACTTCACACGCGATTCCTGCCGGTGGACTACACGCCTGGCTACTGGGTCTCGCTGAGCGATGACTGATCTCGGGACCGCAACCGGATCGGAGACCGGGCGCGATTTCTATCGCGCCCTCGTGCTTCGCAGGCAGTTGATCCTGCTGGGCCTCGGCCTTGCCCTCGGGCTGGCCTTCTGCGCCGATCTCGCGCTTGGCCCGGCGCGCTATGCGCTGGCCGATGTGGCCCGCACGCTGGTCAGCCCCGGCTCGGTGGATGAGCGCATGAAGGTGATCGTCTGGGATATCCGCATGCCCGTGGCGCTGATGGCGCTGGTGGTCGGCGCGAGCCTGTCGGTCGCAGGCACGCAGATGCAGAGTATCCTCAACAACCCGCTCGCAAGTCCCTTTACGCTGGGCATCTCGGCGGGGGCGGGCTTCGGCGCCGCGCTGGCGCTGGCCTTTGGCGTGGCGCTCTTTCCTTTCGCCGTGGACTACATCATTCCGGTCAACGCCTTTCTGATGGCGATGCTGACCGCGCTGGCGATCTACGCGCTGAGCCTGCGGCGCGGTGTGACCAGCGAGACGATTGTCCTGCTCGGTATCGCGCTTGTCTTCATCTTCAACGCGCTGATGTCGCTGATCCAGTTCTTTGCCAGCCAGCAGGCGGTGGCGGCCGTGGTCTTCTGGACCATGGGCAGCCTCACCAAGGCCACCTGGCCAAAGCTCGCCATCGCCTCGGCCGCCCTGGCGCTCTCGCTGCCGCTCCTGACTCGACGGGGCTGGGCGCTGACCGCCATGCGGCTCGGCGATGCCAAGGCCGAGAGCATGGGGGTGCGCCCGGGCCGGGTGCGGCTTGAGGTGCTGATGATCGTCAGCCTGCTGGCCGCGATCTCGGTCTCCTTCGTCGGCACCATCGGGTTCATCGGGCTCGTCGGCCCGCACATCGCGCGGATGCTGTTGGGCGAAGATCAACGCTTCCTGCTGCCCGGTGCGGCGCTGTCGGGTGCGCTGATCCTGTCGGTAGGCTCGGTGCTGTCGAAGATGGCCATCCCCGGCACGGTGATCCCGATCGGCATCGTCACAGCGATCGTCGGCATCCCCTTCTTCCTCTACCTCATCCTCAGCCGGAGGGGCAGCGCATGGTAAGCCTCGAGCTGCGGGATTTGGGCGCCAGCTACGGCGGGCGCGAGGTGCTGTCGGGCATCACGACGCCCAAGCTGACCGGCGGGCAGGTGGTTTCTCTGCTGGGGCCGAACGGGGCGGGCAAGTCGACGCTCTTTCGCCGTATCTTCGGCATTTTGAAGGGGGCGGGCGAGGTCCGCATCGAGGGTGCGTCGTCACCCCGTCCCATCGCCTACATGCCGCAGGATGACGGCGGGCGCCCGGCGCTCTCGGTTTACGAGGCGGTGCTGCTGGCGCGCATGCAGGGGCGGCGGCTGCAGGTCTCGGGCGAGGATCATGCCGAGGTCGACCGGGTGATCGCCCTGCTTGACATGGGGCGACTGCGCGGCCGTCCTGTGGGCGACCTCAGCGGCGGCCAGCGGCAGATCGTGGGCGTGGCGCAGGCGCTGGTGCAGCGTCCGCAGATCGTGCTGATGGACGAGCCGACCTCGGCGCTTGACCTGTCGCGGCAGATCGGACTGCAGACGCTCATGCGCAGCCTCGCACGCGAGCAGGGGTTGCTGGTGATGATCGCCCAGCACGACCTCGGTCACGCGCTGCGCTTCACCGACGCCTGCCTGGTGATCGCCGAGGGCGGACTCGCGGCCTGCGGGCCGACGGGCGAGGTGATCACGCCCGCGCTTTTGCGCGACATCTTCGAGGTCGAGGCGCGGGTCGAGCGCTGCTCGAAGGGCATCCCGCAGCTCATGGTGGATCACCGCCTCGGGGATCTGGGCGTGAGTGCTGGACGTAATCTCCCCAAAAGCGCTGGATAAAATTTCCCCAGTTTGGCGCTGTTGACGATGGTCCGGGGGGCATGCCCCCCGGACCATCGGCGACGCAGAATTATCCCTGCTGATGCCAATGGAAGGGCGCGCGGGTGGTGGAACTGAGGGAGATCGTGATGATCTTGGAATTGAAACGGCAGGGCCTCGGCGTCAGCGCGATCGCGCGGCAGACCGGGCTGGATCGCAAGACGGTGGGGAAACACCTCGAGCGCGGGCTCGAGGTGCCGGTCTAGGGGCCGCGCGAGCCGGAAGCGCGGCTGGCGCAGGAGTATCGCAATTGCCTGGCCGGGGTTCTCTGCCCGGCGGTTGCACCGCGCGATCAAGGCGACGCTCTCCGAGGAGGCCCGGCACCGGATCGAGGCGCTTCAGTGGTGCTACGACCCTGCGGGGCTCTTCCGAAGTGCCCGTGTCGACGCGGCTCTCTCCCTGGCATGAGAGCGCCCCCCGGCCTTTGCGCCGGGCGGATGCCGACGGGGCGAGCCCTGCAGTCACGACATTCGAGCGCCCCGGCAGCGCCGGGGCTTTTGCTCTTCGACAGGGCAGATCGAGTGCGGGACCCCGCGTCTGCCACCGACCAGAGGCCATTTCGATGGTCCGCCTTGACCGAGGTCAACGGGAAGAGCGCGCGCGCGTGGTCTCATGCGGGGATCCCCGAGACGGACGACGCCAGGGGATCGAAGCACGTCAGGCAGACCAAGGGAGGGCTGGGTCATGGCGACGCAACTGAAGGTCGTATCGGTGGAGCGGGTTTCGGTAGGTGGCGACGGCGAGCAGGGCGAAGGCGCGAGCATTCGCGGGGTCTTCAGCGCGGACGGTGCCAAGCTGCTGATGCAGTCCGGCGCAGGCTTCGTCCCCGATGATCGGAATTCCTACGGCGACATCTATCTCAAGGAGATGGCCAGCGGCGCGATTGAGCGGCTCACGCTTGATCCGGGCATCGCGGACCCCGAATCGGGAGGCTACGAGCCCGCGATTTCCGCCGATGGCTCCCGCGTGGCCTACACGTCGACCTTCGCTGTCACGATCGGCGGAATTACAGGTCCGCAGGAGACGGTGGTCTTCAAGGACCTGATCACCGGCGTGGACAAGCTGGTCTCTGCCAGCGCCGCCGGTGAGCCGGGGAATGACGCCAGCTTCTACGCGCATTTCTCGCCCGACGGGACGCAGATCGCCTTTACCAGCTACGCCACCAACCTGGTGCCGGGCCTTCCCATGGTCGGTGACGCGGTCTTCCTCAAGGACATCGCCAGCGGCGATATCCGGATGCTCTCGAGCAACGCCGCGGGCGAGGCTGCCAACAACTACAGCGTCGGGGTCGGTTTCACGCCGGACGGTTCGAACTTCGCCTTCTCGAGCCTTGCGGACAACCTGATCGAAGGTGACGGCAACGGCGTGCGCGACATCTTCACAAAGGATCTGACCACCGGCGCGGTGCGGCGCCTTTCGGTCGGGGCGGATGGGACCGAGGGCAATGGCGACAGCTCGGAAGGCAGTTTTTCGCCCGACGGCAGCAAGCTGCTGTTTGCCAGTCGCGCGACGAATTTCGTCGCAGGCGACCGCAACGGTTCGCAGGACCTCTTCATCAAGGACCTCGTGACCGGAGAGATCACGCTGGCCTCCATCGACAGCCTCGGCAATCAGTGGGAGGCCGACAGCTATGGCGGGGTGTTCTCTCCGGACGGCACGAAGATCGCCTTCTACAGCGATACCGCCGAGCTCGCGCTGCGCGATGACAACGGCGCGCAGGATGTCTTCGTGAAAGACCTCGTCTCGGGCGCGCTCGCCGTGCTGTCGGCCAATGTCGCGGGCGAGATCGGTGACGCGCAGAGTTTCTGGCCGCAATTCGTGCCGGATGGGTCGGGCGTGCTGTTCACGAGCTACGCGAGGAACCTCGTCCCGGACGACACAAACGGCGAGCGTGATCTCTTCATTGCCCGCTTCGAGGAGCAGCAGCTCGGAGGGCCCGTGCAATGGAGCAAGGCCGAGGGCGGCAATGGCCATTGGTATGAATTTGTCGAGGAGCCGCTGGCTTGGGCCGAGGCCCGGGCCGACGCCGAGGGTCGCAATCACCTTGGCCTGCCGGGCTACCTGGCGACGATCACCTCGGAGGAGGAGAATGCCTTCGTGCTGTCGATGACGCCGCCCAATGTCTGGGTTGGCGGGTCTGATGCGGCGCGCGAGGGGATCTGGAGCTGGACCGGCGGTCCCGAGGTGGGGCAGGTGTTCTGGAGCAGCTCCGGCGGCGCCACCGGCTACGTCGACTGGGGCGGGGACGAGCCGAACGACGTGGGGGGCGAGGACTACCTGCTGGCCCATGCGCTTTATCCGTCTGGCACCTGGGCTGACGCCGGGGTGCCGCCGAACCCCAATTCGCGCTTCGGCTACGTGGTCGAGTACGGCGCGCAAGGCCATTGCTTCGCCGAGATCGCGCCCGGCCGGACCGAGGCCGAAGCGCTCGGCATCGAAGGCGGCTTCGCGCCGTCGCACAATGTCTGGGCCTCGGGCGGGGCCTATCTGCAGGCCACGGGGTCCGGCGAGGCGATCGCCACCGGCAGGTTCTCGGGGCCCAAGGGCACCTACAGCCTGACGATCGGCTATTTCGACGAGACCGATGGCGCGAGCCGGATGCGCGTCCTCGTGAACGGCGTCCAGGTCGACGACTGGCTCTGGAACGGGACCTGCGGCGACGCCATCGTCACCGGGGCCGGCGCTGCCGAGCGCGTCATCGAGGACCTCGATCTATCCCCGGGCGACAGGATCGAACTGGTCGGCACGCCCAGCGGGGGCGAGCCGCTGCGGACCGACTATCTTATCCTCACGGACAGGCTGCTCGATGTGGTCGGGAGCGAGGGTGCCGACCGGCTGAAGGGAAGCGATGCAGACGAACGGCTGCTGGGGTTCGGCGGCTCGGATCGGATCGAGGCGCTCGGCGGCGAAGACCTGATCTTCGCCGGTTCCGGGGCGGACACGGTCCGCGCCGGAGAGGGCGACGACACGATCTTCGGGGGGCCGGGGCTCGACGTGATCTATACCGGACCAGGGGCCGACGTGGTCGTGCTTTCCGATCTCAAGCATTTCGACAAGCTCTACGATTTCGAGGTCGGCGTGGACAGGTTGCGCGTTGAGATTGACGGCGTCGAGACCGATGATCTCTACGTCAGGAACTGGCGGCTGATGGCACGGAGCTGCGGCGAGGACGTTCTGCTCGCCTATATTCCCGATGCCTATACTGCGCGCGCCAGTGTCGCCGACCTTTTGCAGCCCGAGGTTCCCGCGGATGGCACAACGCTGCACCGCCTCGAGTTCGGCACCGACCAGAAGGGAGAACTCTCGTTCCTGGAGGATGTCGACCGGTTCCGTTTTGAAGCGGAGGCCGGGAAGTTCTATGTCTTCACGATGACCGGTGATCCGGCGTCGGACCGGCCGATTGCCGCGCCGCGGCTCGATCTGCATTCGGCGGAGGGGGCGTTCCTTGGCAGCAGCAACGATAGCGGCGCGCCGGTGGCGCAATTGCCTTTCCTCGCGACGGGGAACGGACCGCTTTTTGTCGACGCCTATGATCTCTACGGCGGAGAGATCGGGGGCTACATCCTGTCGGTTGGTCTGGCCGAAGATCTCGACCGCATCGCGGGGCATGTAAGCACCGATGCGGTGCTGGGGGTGACCGCGGCAGTCGAGAGCGATCTTGGCTACCCCGGTGACATCGACTGGTTTCGCGCGGAGATGGCGCCGGGCTCGCTCTACCGCGCGGAACTTTCCAGTGCGCCGGGAACGAACCCCTACCTGTCTTTTGTCGACGCATCGGGCGCGGTGCTCGCGCGCGGCTACGGCGGCACATTGGCCACGGTCTACTTTCGTGCCCCGGCCGAGACACCGGTCTTCGTGCAGGTCGACGCGGATTCCGGCCACGAGGCTGGAACTGGAGTCGGCCCCTACCAGCTGACGCTCGCGCGCGCCGATGCGATCGACGCGATCCCCGAAGATGCTTCGACCTCGACCACGCTGGATGTGGGAGAGACCCTACGCAGCGATATCGCATATGCCGGGGACGAGGATTGGGTGCGTGTGTCGCTCGAGGCCGGGCGAAGCTACCAGTTCGACCTGAGCGGCGTCGCGGACCGGGACGACCCGCTGAGCTATCCGGAACTCGCGCTCTACGACAGCACCGGCGGGCTGCTTGCGGCGGACGACGGCGACGCCGGCAGCGCTGCGCACCTGTCGTACATGGCCGAGGCGGATGCGCTGGTCTTTGCGGCGGCGCGCAGCGTCTATGCGTATTTCACCGGAGATTACGCGCTCGGGGTGTCATGACCGGCAGCGGCGACGGCCCATCGGTCGGTCGCCGCGGGCTCCCTGCTGCAGGCCTGCCACGGGCCCGGCCGCGAAACACCCATACCGTGCAAGGGGCAGCCCTCGGTGATCGCCTGCAGGCGGTCAAGGAGGACGGCAGATCTTGCAATCATGACAGCGGGATCGGCCGCTGCTCCTCAATAGCTTCCATGGCAAAGTAGGAGGTCACAGTCTCTAGTTCGACCTTCGAAATGAGTTGCTTGTAACATTCGTCATAACTGGACATGTCACGCGTCACGATCTTCAGCAAGTAATCGTATTCGCCTCCAATGCGGAAGAAATCGACCACGTCCTTGATCGTCGAGACATGTTTGCGGAACTGGTCGAGCCAGCCTGCCGAGTGATGGCGCGTACGGATCATCACGAAGACAACCAGCCCGGCGCCGAGCCGTTCGCGGTCGAGAAGCACCGTGTAGTTGCGGATCACTCCAGCCGCTTCGAGCGCCTTGAGGCGCCGCCAGCAGGCGTTTTGCGACAGACCCACCCGATCAGCGAGTGCCCGCTGCGACTGCGAAGAGTCGCGCTGGAGTTCCTCCAATATGCGGCAATCGATTTGATCGAGTTTGTGGTCCATTTTTCGATCATACGAGCGAAAATTTCACCAGCAAAGGTAAAAATAGGTGGTGAGTTTCCAGATTTGTTGGTCAAGTATCAACCTACGTGTTCTGAGAGGTTGCGGGCGGCGCATGCTCTAGTACTCGGATCATGGGAGTGGTGGGAAATATCCGCAAAACCATGGCATAACCGGACGTTTGCAGTTGCTTTTCTTTCGCATAAATTCAAGGCGTTTGAGCTGGGGCTCTGGTCGACATTACCTTGGGCTTGGAGTTAGCTGCATGTCTGAAGCAAACCGAGAGACAAAGGGGCAGGGTCATAGCCGGAATGTCGTATGATATCTCCGAGGAAATGCACTTCGTTTGCTTGGCGTCTTCGGCTCGGTTCTATCTTTGGCAATCGCATCGGGGCCCTTTGACATGATCGCGCGGAGTTCGCCACTTCGACTGCGGAACTTCCGCTATCTCTTCATCGCCCACATCCTGTCGCTGGTCGGAGTGGGGGTGATGACCGTTTCTCTCTCGCTCACCGCCTTCGAGGCCGGGGGCACGGAAGCTGGGGGCACCATTCTCGGTGGCATTCTTGCGCTCAAGATGATCTCCTATGTGCTGATCGCGCCGCTGGCCGAGACAGTGCTGTCGCGCCGGCCCCGCAGGGCGACGTTGGTGACCATCGACATCCTGCGCCTCGGCATCGTTGCCCTCATGGGGTTGGCTTTTTCGAGCTGGCAGATCGCGGTTTTGGCCTTCTTGTTCTTCGCAATCTCTTCCGGGTTCACGCCGCTCTTCCAGTCGGTGCTTCCGGACCTGCTCGAGGACGAGGACAGCTACTCCCGCGGTCTGGCGCTGTCGCGCATCGCCTACACGCTGGAAACGATCCTCAGTCCGGTCATCGCGGCTGCGGCGCTGAAGGTGCTGACTGCGGACGATCTTTTCTTCCTCGCCTCGGGCTGCTTCCTCGGCTCGGCGGTCTTCCTCTTCACCACACGCTTCCCGGCGAGCCACGTTTCGCACAAGGCGCCCTTCCTTGAGCGTGTCTCGAAGGGCCTGCGCATCTACGCGCTCACGCCGCGGTTGCGCGGGCTCTTTATGCTGAACTTCGCGCTGTCGTTGTCCATGGCCTGGGTGTTGGTCAACACGGTGGTCTTTGCCGGGGGGCGCCTTGGAGACGCCGAGCATTACTACACGCTGTTGATGACCTGCTATGGCGTCGGGGCTGCGATTGGCGCGATGACCGTGCCGCGGCTGGTGCGACGCCTCGATGAGCGCCGCTGCATGTCTGCGGGGGTCTTCCTTTTCGCCACGCTCGGGATCTTTCTGAGCCTCGTGTCGGCGCCGCCGGTGGCCGGGCTGATGTTGCTCTGGAGCGGTTTCGGGCTGGCTTCCTCGCTGGTGCTGACCCCGGGTGGGTTGGTGCTGGCGCGCTCGGCCCGGAGCGGCGACAGGCCGGCGGTCTTTGCCGCGCAGTTCTCGCTCAGCCACGCCGGCTGGTTGCTAGCCTACCCCGTCGCGGGCTGGCTCGGCGCTTCGATCGACCCGGCCCACGCGATGGGTATACTCTCGCTGGCGTCGATCGCCGTGACCCTGCTCGCGTTGCGCGTCTGGTCCGCCGCCGATCCGCTGGTCCGGGCGCACAGCCACCCCGACCTGCCGGCCGACCATCCGCATCTGCGCGACCATCCGGGGCAGGGCGCGGAGCAGGTCCACGCGCATGACTTCCACATCGACGAACTGCACCGACACTGGCCGCAGCGCGCCTGATTCACGACTTCCAGACGATAGGGACAGAACCATGACCGAACACGCCACCCCCGCCATCGACGGACAGGGCCTCGCCGCCCTCGAGGCGCGGCTGCAAGAGGACCTCGAGTTCCTCTGCTACCCGGGAAAATCCTGGGTGCCGGCCCGGGAGGTGCATGGCGAGAAGGTTCATGACGTGGTGATCATCGGCGCAGGCATGTGCGGCCTGGTCTCCTGGCTGGCGCTACGCATGGGGGGCATCGACAATGTGCGTGTGCTTGACCGCAGCCCGGCAGGGCTGGAAGGGCCGTGGCTGAACTATGCGCGCATGGTCACCTTGCGCTCGCCCAAGACGCTGACTGGCCCGGCCTTCGGGTTGGGCGCGCTGACCTTTCAGGCGTGGTTTCGCGCGCAGTTCGGTACCAAGGCTTGGGAGAAGCTCGACAAGATCCCGCGGCCGCAGTGGATGGAGTATCTGCGCTGGTATCGCAAGGCGCTGAACGTGCCGGTCGAGAACAAGGTCAGCGTCGACCGGGTCGAGCCCGAGGGCGACCTGCTGCGCCTGCACCTGAGCGGCGCACCCGAGAAATCCATCCTGACCCGCAAGCTGATCTCGGCGACCGGCCGCGACGGCACCGGCAAGCCCAATATCCCTGGCTTCATGGCGGGGCTGCCGCGAAAGCTGTGGGCGCACAGCGCCGACGACATCGATTTCAACGCGCTGAAGGGAAAGAAAGTCGGGGTGATCGGCGTCGGCGCCTCTGCCGTCGACAACGCCGCCGAAGCACTGGAGCATGGCGCGGCCGAGGTCCGTCACCTGATCCGCCGCAAGGACATGCCGACGATCAACAAGATGATGGGCATCGGCTCCTACGGATTCACATGTGGCTATGCCGATCTGCCTGATGCGTGGCGCTGGCGCTTCATGCAGTACAGCTTCGCCACCCAGACCCCGCCGCCACATGGATCCACGGTGCGCGTGAGTCGCCATCCAAACGCGCATTTCCACTTCGGCAAGGCCACGGATTCTGTCGAGCAAGTGGGGGATCAGGTGCGGATCAACTTCTCCGACGGCAGCAGCTACACCGCGGAATTCCTGATCCTCGGCACCGGCTTCGTCACCGACCCCGAGATGCGCCGCGAGTTCGGCGAGGCGGCCAACGCGATACAGCTCTGGCAAGACGTCTACACGCCGCCGGAGGATGAAAAGAGCCCCGATCTCGGCCGCTTCCCCTATCTCAACCCGGATTTCACCTTCCGCGAGAAAGTGCCCGGCACCGCGCCTTGGCTCGGCAACGTCTATTGCTTCAACTACGGCGCCACCGCCAGCTTGGGCAAGGTCAGCGGCGACATCCCGGGCGTCTCGGAAGGCGCGGCGTGGCTGGCGCGCGAGCTCTGCGCGAAACTCTACGCCGAGGATGTGGCCAAGCACTGGCAGATCCTGCAGGATTACCAGACGCCGGAGCTGAACGGCGAGGAATGGACGCCCAGCGAGCTGCCGGGCGAAGACAAGACGACCAAAGGACTTGTGGCATGAGCGACCTCTCGACCCTGACCAGCACCGCCATGGGCGGTGTGACGGAAGGAGGGCCCGCCGCCGCCGCGGCAGAGCTGCGCGGCAACATCTTGGAAATGACCCAGACCGCCGAGGAGGCCGTGCTCGCGCCCGCAGACTGCGGCGCCTGGCCGGCCGACCTGCGCGCGGCGCTGGCCGCCCGTATCGCACGGCTGAACGGGCAGGAAGAGACCGCGCGGCGCTATGCCGCGCGCATGGCGGGCCAAGACTATGCCGCGCTGGCCGATCCCTCGGAGGACGGGGCGGTGATGGGACTGGCGCGGGTCGTCGCTTTCATGGATTCCGTTGCCATGCTGCCGCGCGACGTGACGGCCGAGGACATCTCGGCCCTGCTCTCCGCGGGGGTGTCCGATGCCGACATCGTTCGGCTCTGCGAACTCAACGCCTTTCTGGCCTACCAGCTGCGGCTGGTCGCGGGGCTCAAGCTGATGACGGGAGCGGGCGCATGAGCAAGGTCATCCACAAGTTCACCCGCAACGTGCCGCATTGGCAGCCGCGCGTGACGCCGGTCAAGCTCGAGGAGGCAACGCCCGAGCAGCTCGATGCGCTCCAGGTTACACCGTCAAACACTAAGGTCTCGGACTACGTGCTGACACTGGCGCATGACGTCGAGAGCCTGAAGGTGCGCTCGCCGCTGTTCAACGCGATCATGTACGACAAGCAGGGCCTGAGCCGCGCCGAGCGCGAGGTCGGCGCACTGGCCGCCTCGATGGTCAACCGCTGCATCTACTGCGCTGCCGTGCATGCTTCTCGCCACGCGCAGATCCTCAAAGACACAACGGTTACCGACGAGCTCTTCCTGAAGGGCGAGAAGGCCGATCTTGGCCCGCGCGACCGCGCCATCTTCGACTTTGCCCGCAAGCTCTCGGCGGCGCCCTCCGAAGCGGCGCCCGAGGACATGGCGGCGCTGAGAGAGGTGGGGCTAGACGAGGCGGAGATCCTCGATCTGATCCTGTCGACTGCGCTCTTCGGCTGGGCCAACCGGCTGATGCACATCCTGGGCGATCCGGTGCGCCAAGAGGTGGACGCATGAGCCTCTCTATCGGGATCGCCGGGGCGGGCAGCATCGCCTTCGGCACTGCCGCGGTGCTGGAAAGCCGCGGCCACAAAACCGCGCTCTGGTCTCCCTCGGGTCGTGGCACCGATGGGCTGAGGCAGGGGCTGACCGCCTCCGGCGCGCTGTCGGGGGTGTTCCAACCAGAGGTGGCGGACAGCGCCGAGGTGCTGGTCGCGGGCCGCGACGTGGTGCTGATCGCCGTGCCGGGCTACGGCCACAAGGCGGTGATGGACGCCATCGCGCCACACCTGTCCGAGGGCCAGCAGGTCATCGTCTCGTCGCATGCCTCCTTCGGCGCGGTCTACCTGTCCGAGCTGCTGGCCGCGCGGGGCCTGACGCTGCCGATCACGGCCTGGGGCACCACGGCGCTCACCGGGCGCCGCACCGGCGTTGCGGAGTGCAACGTCAACACCATCCGCGCCAAGATCGATATGTGCACTGTACCGGCCGACGCGCAGACCCAGGCACTCCGGACCTGCCAGGCGCTGTTTGGCGATGTCTTCGTGCCGCGCGACGGGCTTCTGGCCATCGCCCTGTCGAACCTCAATCCGCAGAACCACATGGGCATCGCGCTCGGCAACATGACCCGCATGGAACATGGGGAGGTCTGGTCGCAGGCCGGCAACGTCACGCGCAACGTGGGGCGGTTGATGGAGGCGCTTGACGCTGAGCGTCTGGCCATCGCCGAGGCGCTGGGGCTGAGCGTGAAGACCATCTTTGAGCACTACCACCAGAGTTACCACGTGCCGGTCGCGTCTATCCACGAAATGAACGCTGCGCTGGTCGCGGCGGGCACCGGAGGGCAGGGCCCGGCCACCGCCGACAGCCGCTACATCACCGAGGACGTGCCCTACGGGCTGGTGCCGACGGTCGTGCTAGGCGACCTCATCGGCGTGCCGGCGGAGCTGCACCGCTCGGGGGTCAAGCTGTTCTCGGCCATGTATGGCCGAAACTTCGAACAGGAAAACGAGCTGTTGTCTGCCCTATCTCTGGGCGATCTGAGTCTTGACGAAATGCGGGAGCTGGCCCTGTCGGGGCGGCGTCCGGGCCCGGAGCAGCACCGGGCCAGCGCCGGCTGACGAGCTGGCGTGGCTACACAGACGCTGGTCGACGGGCCGGCGCCGATCTCAACCAGACGGGCCTCAAAGACCCGCATTCCACCAACTAGGAGCGAACCCTCATGTCGAAACTGATCCTCAACCGCCGCCGATTCATGGGCACCGCGGCCGCCACAGCCGGCACGCTGGCCAGCCCGGTCTACCTACGCCGCGCCTACGCACAGGGCGGCGAGGTGAATATCTGGACCTACACCGACTTCATCCCCGAGGACTTCAAAAAACAGTTCGAGGACGAGACCGGCATCAAGGTGAACGTCCGCCTCGTTGATGACCAGGGCAAGCAGTTCAACCTCCTGGCCGCCGAGGCGCCGAACCCGACGGTGGACATCCTTACCGTCGCAGGCCATCGCTTCCTGCAATTCATTGCATCGGACCTGCTGGCACCGCTCGACACAGACCGGCTGAGCAACTGGGGCACGATCAACCCGATCTACTCGGAAAGCGACTGGTCGACGATCAACGGCAATAAGTGGGGTGCGCCGATCCTGTCGGGCATGGAGGTGCTCGCCTATAACACCGACATGGTGCCAGAAGAGGACGTGCAGTCCTGGGAGCCGTTCTTCTCGGACAAATACGCCGGCCAGACCGCCTATGTTCTGCAGGACATGATGTCGATCGTCATGCTGATGAAGGGCTACGACGGCAACATGGTCGAGTATCTCAACGACCCCGAGCGGGCCGCCGAGATCGTCGCCGAGGCGCGTGACTTCCTGATTGAAAAGAAGCCGCTGGCGCGCAAGTACTACGACGGCGGCGCCGAGGTGCAGCAGATGTTCGTCAACCAGGACATCACCATGGCCTGCGCCTGGAACGGCCCGATCGCCGCACTGATGGCCGAAGGCTTCCCGGTGTCGATGACCATCCCGAAAGAGGGCAGCTACGGCTTCGTCTACACCTACAACATTGCCAATAACGCGCCGAATGCGGACAATGCCTACACCTTCCTCAACGCCGTGTTGGCGTCGCCCGAGGTCGGGGCCGCGATGACCAAGGCGTCGGGTTTCATTTCGACATTCAAGGGCGCCGACCAGTATCTCACCGACGCCGAGAAGGCCGCGACCTCCTTCACCGACGAGGAACTGGCGGGCATGAAGTTCTTCCGCGCTGAGGCGAACGAGATGAAGTACGGCCTCGTCGATCCTGCCGTCGAAGCTATCAAGGCCGCCTGAGCACAAAGACCGGGGCTGCGGGGTCAAAACAGGGCCACGCAGCCCGACGCACGCGCTTCGTGCAGAGAGGAAACGCCATGACCAACAACGCCGTAGATGCTGGGGCACGCCGCTCCGCCGCGGCGGGAGACGCAGCCGACCGCCGCCCATTCTGGGGCCGGCTGGTCAACTGGGGGCCCTATCAGGCACTCGTCTCGCTGCTCTTCGCTTCGCCCCGCAGGCAGTTCGTGCTGCTGTCACTGATCCCGCTGATCTGGATCGTCACCCAGCACCTCGGGCCGATGCTTCAGATGCTGCAGGTCAGCCTGCTGGACGCCTATCCCATCGCACCGGGACAGGAAAACCACTACACGCTGGCCAATTACGCACGCTTCTTCCAAGAGAGCGTGTTCATGATGCCGTTCCTGCGGACGATCACCTATTCGGCGGTGCTGACGCTGGTGACTCTGATTATCACTTATCCGGTCGCCTATTACCTGGCCCGCTACGTCAAGCGCGAGAACCAGCTTGCGCTGCTTTTGCTGTTGCTGATCCCGTTCTGGACCGGCGAGATCGTGCGCACCTACGCGATCATGATCCTGCTTGGCAACAATGGCGCGATCAACCTCGCGCTCAAGACGCTGGGCCTTATCGACCGGCCGATCCCCTTTATGTACACCGGCTTCTCGGTCAGCGTCGGCCTGATCTATCTCACTGCGCTTTACATGCTCCTGCCGCTCTACTCGGCCTTGGAGAAGCTGCCGCGAAACCTGTCCGAGGCCGGCGCCGACCTCGGCGCGGGCGCCTGGACGCGGTTCCGGCGCATCACACTTCCGCTGTCGCTGGAAGGCATCGGCTCGGGCGCCACGCTCGTGTTCCTCATCTCCACCGGTTACTACGGCACACCTGTGCTTCTGGGTGGGCCCAACACCACGGTCTTTGCCGAGACCATCGCGGGCTTTTTCCACGTGGCCGGTGATCAGTGGCCCACGGGCGCGGCTTTCGCCGTCATCATGTTCTTCGCCGCGCTGGTGCTCACCGGGATCTTCGCCCGCCTTATTGCAGCGCTTCGCAAGGGAGACAGCAAATGACCCGCTCCGGACGCGTCTGGCTTTCCGTTTTCTTCTGGGCTTTCGTGGTCTACCTCTTCGTGCCGCTGCTGCTGATGATCCTGATGGGGTTCAAGGACAGCAAGTTCATCGGCTTCCCGATCAACAGCTGGACGTTCGATTGGTATCTCAGCGTGTTCGACGACGGCACGGTTCTGTCGAGCTTCGTCTATTCGCTGGTCATCGCGGTGGGCTCGACCGTGGTCTCGGTGGCCATGGGCACCTGGCTGGCGGTGCTGCTGAGCGGCCGAAAGTTCGTCGGCCGCTTCGCGGTATACGCGTTGACCATCCTACCGGCGCTGGTGCCCGGGATTATCTCGGCCATCGCTTTCCGTGTCTACGCGCGCCAGCTCGGCATCGAGCCCGGGGGCTTCGCAATTATGTGGTCGCACGCGGTGCACAACGTGCCTTTCGTGGCGCTGGTGGTGATGGCGCGGCTCTCGACCCTGCCGAAGAGCTTTGGCGAGGCGGCGCGTGATCTCGGCGCCGATCCCTTCGTCACCTTCACCCGGGTCACGCTGCCCTACCTGATGCCCGCCATCATCGGGGCGTCGATCTTCTGTCTGCTGCTGAGCTTCGACGATTTCGTCCGCTCGTTCTTCCTCGGCTCCTACGACCCGACTCTGCCAGTTCTGATCTTCGCCAAGCTGCGCTCGGGCATGTCGCCGGAAATCAACGCAATCTCTACCGTGGTGCTGATCCTGACCGCGGTCTTGGGGGTCTGGGCCGAGCGCTCCAGCCGCCGCATGAACAGGGAGCACTGACATGCTGTCCGAAAAGGAACCTATCGTCCGCCTCGAAGGCGTCTCCAAGGCCTACGGCAAGGCGCAGGCGCTGCACCCGTTGGACCTGTCGATCGCGCCGGGCGAGTTCGTCACCTTCCTCGGCCCGTCAGGCTGCGGCAAGTCGACCACGTTGCGCATCCTCGGCGGGTTCGAGAAGACCGACACCGGGCGGATCATCCTCGAGGGACAGGATGTCACCGCGCAACCGCCGGAAAAGCGCAAGGTCAACATGGTGTTCCAGGACTATGCGCTTTTCCCGCATATGACCGTGGCGCAGAACATCTCCTTCGGACTAGAGCTGAAAGGGCTGAGCAAGGCCGAGATCAAGCGGCGGCTCGACGAGGTGATGAGCTTCCTGGAACTCGGGCCCTTCGCGAGCCGCTACGCATCGCAGCTCTCGGGCGGACAGCGCCAGCGGGTGGCACTGGCGCGGGCGCTTGCGCCCGATCCGGCATTGTTGCTGCTCGACGAGCCTCTCGGCGCGCTCGACGCGAAGCTGCGAACGCAGGTTCAAATGGAGCTCAAGTCGATCCAGCGGCGCACCGACAAGACCTTCCTCTTCGTGACCCACGATCAGGACGAGGCCCTCACCATGTCCGATCGCATCGTGGTGATGAACGGAGGCCGCATTGAGCAAGACGGCACGCCCGAAGACCTTTATTTCCGCCCTGAGACGCGTTTCGTGGCGGAGTTCATCGGGGCGACCAATCTGCTCGATGGCACCGTGCGCGGGGTGGACAATGCCTCCAAGGAGATCGTGGTCGACTGGCGCGGAATCGAGTTGAGGGGCCGGGCGCCGGCAGAGGTGCCCGGCACGGGGCAGGAAGTCAGTGCCTCGCTTCGGCTCGAGAAGATTCGGCTGGCGGCCGAAAAGCCCCTCACCGGAAACGCGGTCATGGGGAGGATCGTTGACCGGACCTTCCTCGGCAGCCGCGTGGCTGTTGACATATTGGTAGAAGAGGCCGGTGCCGCACGGCTTCGCGCCTATACCGACACCGACACGACGATGAAACTGGGCGATTCCATGGTCTGGCTGGGCTGGGACAGCGCAAGCCTTTCGGTTCTTCGTCAGTGACCCCGACCTGCTTATAAATATGCGTGGCCCGGTCTTTGTGCCGGGCCACTCCATTCATGCGAGGCAGCCGCGTCACCTTGCCGAGGGCAGCCTCGATCGCTGCCTCCCGCGGTATCGGAACAGCCCTTTTTAGAAAGAAGCGGTCCCTCGCTCAGGCAAGGAGCGCTCGGCGTACGTACGTCCTGTCTTTCGCTAGGATCAAGATCCCCGCTGACCCGCGCAGGGATCGGTCATTTTGATCGTTGTCGGCTTGGTGCGTGATGCGCGACCAGGATCGTTCCGGGACCAAGCGCCATGAACCAGCGCTGGCAAAAATCTGTTTGTCTTGGGGTGCCACAAAGTGACGGTTCAATCGAATCTTTTCCGGTGAGCAATGTCGCATGTTAATTGCTGAATTAATTGCTGCGGTTCAGAGTCATCAATGTCATTGCAGGTCGCGGCCGTGGCAACAACCGCCCAAGGAGTCACGCGCTTCGTTCCGCCAAGTTTTATTTTCTTTACGGAGATTCTTCTAGGAAGGACCGAGATCGAATGGTTCGGAGGATTGCAGGGCTTCGACTGTACCACCAATCCGCGCGCCTACGGGGCTCTTAAGTCCAAGCGTCTTATGGCGTTTCTTCTGCTGGCGGTGTCTTCGCTGGGCCAGTAGGGCTTTGTGAGCTGACGTTTGGATATATGGGTGCGACCGTCGGGGTCTCCTTCCTGCAGGTGCTTCTGAACGGCGAGCAGATCGCCGCCTTCAACTGGGACTCGGACCAGGGCGCCGCGCTCGCGAGCCGCGCGTGCCATACGGAATTCACCTTGGAATGGTTGGTTCTCTCGGGCGATGACGTGATCGAACTGGGTGGCCAGGGCGAGGGCGGCGCGCCGCTGCGGGTAGACTATCCCGAGTTGACCCCCATGAGCCTGCCGGGTGCGACCGATATCTGGTTTGAGGCGGTCAATCCAGACGGTGTCGGCAATCGGGTGATGATCGGGCGCAACGCCAGGACCGGTCGTTGCGCGGTAGCAGATCCCGGCGTCCGTTCGGGCGGTCGATCGGCCCTGGCTGCCGACGCGGACGGAGATGGCGACGACGATTTCGTCGAGTTTCGCGGCCTGCAGTCGCTCGATGGCATCGTCGAGATCCCTCCTCAGGACGACGACTCAGGTCCCGTCGAATTCGAATTTTCCTTCACCATCTATGAGAACATCGGCGGTGGGCAGTTCCTCATCGCTGAGAGGTACGACCTTCAAATCGGACTTCCGCTGCAAAGATTAATCCTCGAGAATGACTCTCTCCCGCCCAGAGGATCTGGTGGATATCCAGGACGCGGCGGACGCGGATGGCGATGGTGACGTCGATCTATTCGCGACGAGCTACATCTCCGAGCCCTTGCTCATCTTCGAGAATGGTGGCGCGGGGCGTTTCCAGGTTATGGCACGCAGCGACACCTCGCCTCTCGGCGCCGTGGTGGGCGACAACCATCTTGACCGGCACCGTCAGGCAAGTTGGCCGCCGCCGCCAGCCGTAGGGAGGGCGTAGCCCGACCGAAGGCTGGCGGCGGCGGCGCGGTTCTCTTCACGGGGGATTGCGGGGGGGGGGGTGCTGGCCGCTGCGGGCCGGTAGGGTCGAAGTCTCTGCTACCAAACGGAGATCCGACCTTGCCGGGCAAACCCGTCACCGACCAGCAAGTGGGAGTCTACATGACCGACCGCCTTCAATACAGCCAGCGTATCGCTGCCGCCCGCGCAGGGTTCAGCGAACGCACTGCCCGCCGCCTCGAGGCGGATCCCCGCCTTCCTTCGCAGCGCCAACCCGCCCGCGGGCGTACCGTGCCTGATCCGCTCGAGGCGGTTTGGGAACCTTTTCTGCTGCCGATCCTCGAACGCGATCCGGCCGTTCAAGCCGTGACACTCCTGCGCCACCTACAGATGGCCGATCCAGACGCTTTCCCTGATGATCGGGTCCGCTGCACCCTCGAGCGCCGCGTTCGCGACTGGCGTGCCCTGCACGGCCCCGAGCGCGATGTAATTTTCCGCCAAGCGCCCGAGCCGGGCCGGATGGCGCTGTCGGACTTCACGGATGCGGGCAGGCTTGGCGTTACCATCGGTGGCGTGCCGCTGGAGCACCGGCTTTTCCACTTCGTCTTGGCCTACAGCGGCTGGGAACATGCTGCCGTGGTCCTGGGCGGCGAGAGCTTCACGGCGCTGGCCGAGAACCTCCAGAACGCGCTCTGGACCCTCGGCGGCGTGCCTCAGGAGCACAGGACTGACAGCCTTTCGGCCGCTTACCGCAACCTCGATGCCAATGCCGCGGCGGACGTGACCCGGCGCTATGACGCCTTCTGCGCCCATTACGGCATGCTGGCCAGTCGCAACAATCCCGGGGAGGCCCACGAGAACGGCGCCGCCGAGGCTCAGAACAACCATCTCAAGGTCGCTCTCGACCAAGCGCTGATCCTGCGCGGCTCCCGCGACATCGCCGAGCTCGACGACTGGAAGCGTTTCGTTGACGAACTGGTCGCCCGCCGCAACCGGCGGCGCGAGGTCGCTGTGCGCACTGAGATGGCCACGCTGCGACCGCTGCCCATCCGGCGCACCACCGACTTCACCGAGGTTGTCTCCCGCGTCACGAAGACCGGCGGCTTCCTGGTGCATGCCGTCTTCTATTCTGCGCCCTCCCAGCTCATCGGCAAGCGGCTGCGGGTTCATGTCTACGACGATCCGATCGAGGCATTCCTCGGCGCTACCCGGGTCGTCACCCACCCCAGGCAGCGCGGGCGTCGGGACGGCGTGCGTGTCCATTGCGTGAACTACCGCCATGTCATCCACGCCCTGCGCCGCAAGCCGCAGGCCTTGGCAGGGTCGGTCTATCGCGATGGCCTGTTTCCCCGCAGCGAGTACGAGGCCGCCTGGGCTGCGCTTTCCACCGCCTTGCCCCGCAGGGACGCCTGTCGCCGGATGGTCGACCTGCTTTGGCTTGCCCATGACGAAGCCTGCGAGGCCGAGCTCGCGGCGCTGATCGCCGGCGTCCTTGACGAGGGCCTCTTGCCCGAGGCCCGGGCCCTGAAGCCGAAGCTGGTACCGCGGCGGCGCGAGCTGCCGGGAGACACACCTGTCACCCTGACCGACCTCGCCAGCTTCGACGCCCTGCTGGAGGGCCAGGCATGACCGCGCCCGTGCCGCGCCCCGTCGACGTGCATGCGCTGCCCGCCATGCTCACTGCGCTGCGCCTCCCCAGCATCCAGCGGCACTGGCTCGCTCTGGCCGGGCGTGCCGATGCCGAGGGTTGGCCCGAGGCCCGCTTTCTTGCTGCCTTGGCCGAAATCGAGCTCGCCGACCGTGACGCACGGCGCATCCAGCGCCGGGAAGACCCATGTCCTCTGCGCCATCGGACATGCCTTGGTCGAAGCCGGGCGGCGCGTCCTCTACACCCGCACCACTGATATGGTGCAGCGGCTCCAGGCCGCCCGACGCGACCTCGCCCTCGAGGTTGCTCTGGCAAAGCTCGACAAGTTCGACCTGATCATTCTCGACGACATCACCTACGCGCAGAAAGATCAGGCCGAGAGCTCCGTGCTCTTCGAACTCATCGCCCGGCGCTACGAGACCAAGAGCCTCGCGATCGCCGCCAACCAGCCCTTCAGTGCCTGGGGCAGCGTCTTTCCAGACCAGGCTGTCACCGTTGCCGCGATCGACAGGCTGGTCCACCACGCGACCTTCCTGGAGATGAATGGGGACAGCTACCGCCGGCGAGCTGCAGCCTCCCGACAATCACCCGAGGCTGTCGCTCCGCCGACAGCCTCAAGCGACAACATCAGCGACAAGCACGAGGAGGAAACCGCACAGTAACATCAACGAAGAACGCAGCGGTCAAAACCAGCCAATTTGGTTGTCGGTAGCGGCCAAGGAGGTTGACGCCCTACAGCGCCGAAAGCACCGAGGCCTTGTTCGGGGAATTTACAGGGGACGAAACGTTGGACGCGATCGTTGCGACTGATGGCACCGACTCTCCGGGTCTGTAGCTCTGGAACGACGATGGCAGCGGGCACACTATGGCGGCAAGATCGTAGCCCCTTATTCTTCGGCCGAATACTTTTGGGGGCCGCGGATCCACCCGGGCCATTTCGGAAGTCAGGCCTCGTTGCTCTTGAGATGAATACACTCCTGTTCTGGGTGGTGACGCCCGAAAAGTGTGGAGCGCGCATGGGCGCCACGATTCCGCCCGCTCCGTCGCGTCGATCCGACGTGCTGGTCCGTGTGTCGTTGGCGCGCTTCGCTCAATGAGCGGAGGCCAGCGATGCTGCGCTGGCGATACTTCGCGGAGACCTCTCAAAGCCGCCTTGTGGCTTCCCGGCGGTGGATAGCGCAAAGGTGCGCCTCATCGTCTGAGCAGCAACTTGCTGTGCTCTGGAACGCAATCGACCGATCGAGGAGGATGCTGCAGTAGCAAGCATTCCACTTAAGCGTCTGTTACCACTGTCTTTCTGGGAAAAAGTGGTGCCCGGGGGCGGAATCGAACCACCGACACGAGGATTTTCAATCCACTGCTCTACCCCTGAGCTACCCGGGCACGGGAGAAGGCATCGCCTTCGGGTGAGGGGGATTTAGCCGAGGCATTCGGGAGTGTCCAGAGGCTTTTGCGGAAAAAATTTGCATGCCCTAGCGTCGCCCCAGATCGCTCTTTCTTCGCCGTCGGCGGCGCGGTACCAAATGCGCCATGCCACGCAAGATGACACAGCTTTCCGACTTCCTCCGCCATGGCTGCGACACGGTCATCGACGTGCGCAGCCCGGCCGAATTTGCCGAGGACCACGTCCCCGGCGCGATCAACCTGCCGGTCCTCGACAACGAGGAGCGGGCGCGGGTCGGCACCATTTACAAGCAGCAATCGCCCTTCCTCGCGCGCAAACTCGGGGCGGCGCTGGTGTTCCGCAATGCCGCTGCGCATATCGAAGGACCGCTGGCGCATCACGAGGGTGGCTGGAAGCCGCTGGTCTACTGCTGGCGCGGCGGGCAGCGGTCGGGCTCCTTTGCCTGGATGCTGCAGCAGATCGGCTGGCGCGCCGAGGCGGTGGAGGGGGGCTATCGCACATATCGTCGTCTGGTCACCGAGGCGCTCTACGATTCCGCGCTGCCGTTCAAGCTCATCCAACTCGGCGGGCACACCGGCACCGCCAAGACCGCGCTGCTGCCGAGGCTCGCGGCGCGCGGCGTGCAGGTGATCGACCTCGAGGGGTTGGCGCGGCACCGCGGCTCTCTGCTCGGCGACATGCCCGGTGGCCAGCCGAGCCAGAAGTGGTTCGAGACAGAGCTGGTGCAGGCCCTCGATGCGCTCGATCCGGCGCGCCCGGTTCTGGTCGAGGCCGAGAGCAGCAAGATCGGCCAGCTGCTGATCCCGCCCGCGATCTGGGAGGCAATGAAGGGGGCGCCCTGGGTCGAGG
This sequence comes from Salipiger sp. PrR007, assembly GCF_010499845.1. NCBI lineage: Bacteria > Pseudomonadati > Pseudomonadota > Alphaproteobacteria > Rhodobacterales > Roseobacteraceae > Salipiger > Salipiger sp. PrR007. The sequence goes on from NZ_JAAGOZ010000011.1 coordinate 66,619, forward strand.
TCGCGGCGCCGCTGGAGGCTCGGGCGGGCTATCTGAACGCGGCCTACGACGACATTCTCTCGGATGGACCTGCGCTGAAGGAAAAGCTGTCGCCGCTGCGCTACCACCGCGGTCACGAGCTTGTGGACCGCTGGGAGGCACTCATCGACGCGGGCGAGCGGCTGGCGCTTTGCGCCTCGCTGGCGGCGGATCACTACGATCCTGCCTATGACAAGTCGATGCGCGCCATGTCTCCGCGCGTGGTTGAGCGGTTCGAGACCCCGGCTCTGGACGAAGCGGCGCTCGATGCGCTGGCGGACCGGATGGCGGAGCGGCTTCAGACCATGTCGATCTGACCGCTGCGGTCGGTAATCGCGCCGATCTCCACCGCCGGAAAGCCCGCCGCGCGCAGCTGCGCGAGGGTGTCTGCCGCGTCTCCGGGCACCGCCGCCAGCAGGCCCCCCGCGGTCTGCGGGTCGAACATGAGGTCCTCCTTTGGCCCCAGCGGCTGGAAGGGAAGGGCGGCGCGGTTCTTGGGGTAGAGCGTCGAGGCATGGCCCGCCGCCGAGAGCGCCTCGGCGCCGGGCAGCAGCGGCACCTTGCCCACCTCCAGTTGCGCGCCGACCCCCGAGGCGTTGCAGATGTTCAGCAGGTGCCCCGCCAGGCCAAAGCCGGTGACGTCGGTCATCGCATGGGCGTGGCCCAGAAGGCGCGCGGCGGTGCCCTGCGGCGTGGTCATGTGGCTGAGCGCCTGCGCCACCCAGTCCCCGCGCGCGGCGCCGGCCATCTCGGCGGCCATGATGACACCCGTGCCGATCGGCTTGGTGAGGATCAGCCTGTCGCCGGGGCGGGCGCCGCCGAGCGTGATCGGCGTGCGCGCGCACAGGCCGGTGATCGTCAGCCCGATGCTCAACTCGTCGCCCATAGCCGAGTGCCCGCCGACCAGCTCGGCGCCTTCGGCGCGGAGGATGCCGGTGATCGCGCCGAGGCATTCAGTCAGCGTGCGCTCGGCCAGCGGCTCGGACATGCGCGGCAGCGTGAGGCTGGCGACCGCGGCCTGGGGCGCGGCGCCCATGGCCCAGATATCGCCGAGCGCGTGGATGCAGGTGATGCGGGCCATGATCTCGGGGTCCTCGACGAAGGCGCGCAGGTGATCGACCGTCATCACCTGCCGCGCACCGCCCGTGAGCAGCAGCGCGGCATCGTCGCCGGGCAGCGCGGTGACGTCGGCGCGGATGGGCGGGGGCAGGGACGAAAGCGCCGAGGCGAGCGCGTCGCGGCCGACCTTGGCACCGCAGCCGCCGCACATGGGTTTGCTGCCGAGGGCCTCCTCCATGCCCGCCGCGTGGTGAGCAGGCAGAGGCGGCGGGGTCATCGCCGGAAGCTCTTGGAATTTACGCATGAAGCTGCGGTCGATGTGGTCCTTCCAGCGCCACATGAGCGGACCCGACAGGGCCAGACCCGCCTTGTCGGCCAGCGCCGACTTGCGGCCCAGCGAAATCAGCTTGAGGTAATCGCGCTGCGGGCGGTAGCAGCGCAGGGTGTCGCGTCCCTCGAGCGCAGCGCGCAGGTTGTGCAGCAGGATCGGCGCCTCGCGGACCGCAAAGACCCCGGCCTTGGGGCGGGGGGTCTCGGTCAGATGCGCGCAGTCGCCAGCGGCAAAGATCGCCGGGTCCGAGCTCTGCAGCGTCGGGGCGACCTTGATGAACCCGTCCTGCAGGTCGAGCCCGCTCTCCTGCAACCACCCCTGCGCCCGCGCGCCCGCCGCACCGGTGACGAAGTCGGCGGCGATCTCGCGGCCATCGGCGAGGCGCAGGCTGCGCGCGGTGATCTCGGTGACCTCGGCGGTCTCGATCAGCGTAACCCCCTGCGCGGCCAGCGCGTTGCGCAGCTTTGCCGCAGCCCGGGGGCGCAGCGCCGCGAGCGCGGTGGCGCGTTCGATCAGATGCACCTGCGCCGGGCGGCCGCGCTGCCGCAGGGCAAAGGCCATGGCGCAGGCCAGTTCGGCTCCGGCCACGCCGCCGCCGATCACTGCCGCCGAGGCTGTGCCGCCGCCGTCCCGGTAGGCGGCCCACCCCAAGGCGAAGGGGCCGAGCGGCTTGGCGGGCAGGGCGTGCTCGGCAAAGCCCGGCAGGTCGGGCATGGTCGAGGTGACGCCGATGTTCACCGAGGCGACGTCGAATCCGATCGGGGCGCGGCCCGCGACCCTGACCTGCCGCGCGGTGCGGTCGATGTCGGTCACCGCGCCGAGGATCACCCGCGCCCCGGCGAAGCGCGCCAGCTTCACGAGGTCGATATCGAGCTCGTCGCGGGCGTAATGGCCGGCGACGAAGCCCGGGAGCATCCCAGAATAGGGCGCGGTGGGCCCGGGGTTGATCACCGTCAGCCGCGCGCCCGGCAGCGGTTTCATCCCCCACATGCGCAGCAGCAGCGCGTGCGAATGGCCGCCTCCGACAAGGATGAGGTCGCGGGTGAGGGGCAGGCTGGGCGCGCGCATGAAGTTCTCCGGCTGGTCGGCTCGGGATGTAGCACGGCTTACGTGGGAAGGGGGAGGGGGCTCTGACCCCCACGCGCCGCAGGCGCGTCCTGAAGCAAAGGGGGGCTTGGCGCCCAAGGCTCACTGCGCCTTTTCCCGGGATGTTGTCGCCGGGAAGAACGGCCGGGTCGGAGCGCTGCCTTGGCCGCGGCGATCTCTGCCGCGAGCGTGGCGGGGCCGGCGGGAATGATGCGCGGCGGGTTGAGCGCCTTGATGCCGTAATACCCCGCCTTGATGTGATCGAGGTCGACCGTCTCGGCGATGCCGCCCGTGTTCAGCACCCGCAACATGTGCGCGTGCAGATGGGCATGATCCTCGAGCCGGCGGATGTTGCACTTGAAAAGGCCGTGATAGGCGGCGTCGAAACGGATCGAGGTGACGAAGATGCGGATATCGGTCTCGGTCAAGCTGTCGCCGAAATAGAAGGGGCGGCCGTCCGAGAAGTGCTGCTCCATCCGGGCCATTTCGTCGAACAGCTGGGTGACGGCCTCGTCATAGGCCGCCTGTGTGCTGGCAAACCCCGCCTTGTAGACGCCGTTGTTGTAGCGCGGGTAGATCTGGGCGTTGGCGGCATCAATCCGCGCGCGCAGATCCTCGGGGGCGAGGCGGATGTCAGAGGGGGCGAGTGCCGCGAAGGCGGTGTCGAACATGCGCAGGATGTCGGCACTCTCGTTGTTGACCATGACCCCCTGCGCCTCGTCCCAGAGCACCGGAACCGTGGCGCGGCCAGAGACATGCGGGTCGGCGCGCGTGTAGAGATCGTGCAGGTGGCCCGCGCCGTAGAGCGGGTCCTCATCCGCCCCCGCAAAGCCGCCGAAGCGCCAGCCTTGGTCGTCGAGCCGGGGGTTCACCACGGTGACCGGGATGATCTCTTCGAGGCGCTTGAGCTTGCGGGCGATCAGCGTGCGCGAGGCCCAGGGGCAGATCAGCGCGACGTAGAGCCGGTAGCGTCCTGCTTCGGCCTTGAAGCCGCCGGTCCCGGTGGGGCCGGCGCTGCCGTCCGGGGTGATCCAGTTGCGAAAGCTCGACTCCTGCCGCACGAAGCGACCCCTCTCGTCTGCCTTTTGCACCGGCTGCCAATTTGCGGTCCATTTTCCGTCGATGAGCATGGGGTCAGTCCTTCTGCGTCAGGGTGAATGTGGTGCCCCACGGATCGGTCAGCGGGGTCCTGTCGGTGGCACGGCGGCGAATTGCGGCGATCTCGGCAGCGGTGCTGCGCAGCTCGATCTCGGTAAGGCCGGTCGCGGGGTCCTTGCGCGGTCCGGCGCCGCGGCTCCTCCAGATGTTTGACGCAAGATGGTGGTGGTAGCCGCCCGAGCCGAAGAAGGTGGCGCCTGGATAGCGGCTTGTCACCGCCATGCCGAGGGTGTCCGCGTAGAAGGCCTCGGCGGGGTCGAGCTGGCCCACCTGCAGGTGGACGTGGCCGATGGCGGTTGCCTCGGGCGCGCCTTGCCAGGGGCCGGTGGCGCTCTTCGCGACGTCCTGCAGGTCGAGGGGATTGGTTGCCATCTCGATCTCGGCTCCCTTGTGGGTCCACTGGTCGCGCGGGCGGTCGACATAGATCTCGATGCCGTTGCCCTCTGGGTCGGCGAGGTAGAGCGCCTCGCTGACGAGGTGGTCCGAGGCCCCCTGAAGCGGGACGCGGCTCTCGGCCGCGTGGTGCAGCCAAGCGCCGAGGTCGGCGCGCGAGGGCAGCAGGAAAGCGGTATGGAAGAGGCCGGCCTCGCGTGGGGAGTGACGCGGCGCCGCCTTGTCCTGCCGCAGCGCGATGAGGCTGCGGCCAGACGCGCCGAAGCGGGCCTCGGTGCCGTCGTCCGACAGCTTATCGAGGCCGAGCGCGGATTGGTAGAAGTCGCCGACCCTGACAAGGTCGTTCACGGTCAGGCTCACTTGCCCGATGTCGAGGGGAACGTCGCTGGGTGCCATGATCTCTCTCCGAATACGTGTCCTGCGGATGCAAGGTGGTGCAGCGCTCGCTGCCGTTGGGAGGAATATGCGAGTTGGTATTTCGGAAAGAAATGGTGAATATATGGGGACACTATCCACGTTTTGTTCGGAATGAGCCATGGACATCGTCGAGCAGATCCGCGCCTTCGTTGCCACCGCGCAGACCGGCTCCTTCACCGCCGCTGCTGAACGTATAGGGGTGTCGAACCGGCTGACCTCGAAATACGTGGCCGAGCTGGAGGCGCGGCTCGGCACGCGATTGCTGCAGCGCACCACGCGGCGGGTCGGGCTAGCGCCAGCGGGAGAGAAGCTGCTGGCACGGGCGCCGGCCTGGCTGGAGGAGCTTGAGGAGCTGCTTGGGTCTGTCGAGGATGAGGCGCGGGGCTTTTCGGGCGTGCTGCGAGTGGCGGCGCCGCTGACCTTCGGCGAGATCTACGCCGCCGATCTTCTGAGCCGTTTCGCCGCGCCCCACCCGGAGCTGTCGGTCGAGCTGCGTCTGTCAGATGCCTACACCGATCTTGCACTCGAGGGGATCGATCTGGCCTTCCGCATCGGGCAGCTGACCGACAATACGCTGAAAGCGCGGCGGCTCTGCCGCATCGGGATGAAGCTGGTGGCCTCGCCGGGCTATGTTGCGGCGCGCGGGGCGCCCGGCAGTCCCGCCGCGCTGAGCGCTCATGCCTGCATCCACGACAGCAACCAGCGCAGCCCGCGCTGGCGCTTCGGTGCGGCAGGGGCGCTGCAGGAGGTGCGGATCGCCAGCCGCTTCGCGGTGAACAGCGCACGTGTGGCGCGGGACATGGCGCTCGCGGGGCGGGGCATCGCCTATTGCCCTGAGTTCGTGGTGACCGCCGACATCGAGGCCGGGCGGCTGGTCGAGGTCCTGGCGGAGGAGGAAAAGCCCGCACACGATCTGCACGCGGTCTATCTCGAGGGCGCGATACTGCCGCGCAAGGTGCGCGCGCTGGTCGATTTCGCTGCCGAGGACGTGAAGACCCACCTGCTTGCGGGCTAGCTCAGGCCTCGCAGGGCAGGGCGCCGAGGGTCTGGTCGAAGCTGCGGCGCAGAGCGACGTCGAGATCGTCCATGCTCACCGGCAGGCCCAGATCAACCAGCGACGTCACACCGTATTCGGTGATGCCGCACGGCACGATGCCATCGAAATGCGACAGATCCGGCTCGACGTTGATCGAGATGCCGTGGAAGCTCACCCATTTGCGCAGGCGGATGCCGATGGCGGCGATCTTGTCCTCGGTCACGCGCCCGTCCGCAAGCAGTGGCTTGTCCGGGCGTTCGACCCAGACGCCGACGCGGCCCTCTCGGATATGGCCGGTGACGTTGAACTCGGCGAGGGCGGCGATCACCCAGGCCTCGAGTTGCTGCACGAAACGGCGCACGTCGCGGCCGCGCTTGCCGACGTCCAGCATGACGTAGACCACGCGCTGTCCGGGTCCGTGATACGTGTACTGCCCGCCGCGCTTGGTGTCGAAAACGGGGAAACGCTCGGGCTCGCGCAGATCCTCGGGTTTTGCAGAGGTGCCTGCGGTATAGAGCGGGGGATGCTCGACCAGCCAGATGAGTTCCTCGGCCTCGCCTGCGGCAATCGCAGCGGCGCGCGCTTCCATGAAGGCAACGGCCTCGTCGTAGCCTGTCAGCCCGTCTGTCGTGATCCACTCAACCATGCCGGAGCGATTAGGAGCATTCCCCGCGTCGGTCAATAGAGCGGGCCGGGGGCGGAGTGCGCGGCCCTGACCGAAGAGCGAAAAACCGGTCTTTCGCAAGTTGCCGTAAGGTCGGGTGACATTTTCGCAGAAAGGTTCAATTTTCCTCTTCACATCCCCCGCAGGCTTCGTTAGAGACCGCTTCACCAAGTCAAGACAGTGCGGTCGTGGCGGAATTGGTAGACGCGCAGCGTTGAGGTCGCTGTGGGGTAACTCCCGTGGAAGTTCGAGTCTTCTCGACCGCACCAAAACTCTCCCCTAAGTGTTTGATCATCAGAGCAATCACGAAGGGTGGGAGAGTTTGGCCCCCCAGGCAATCCCCCCCCGAAGTCGTTGCGCAACCTCCTGCGCCCTGACAGTTTGGTATTCGATGAACGCCTCGACGTCTGCGACTTTGAGCAGGGTGATAAGGCTCTTTCGGAAAGCACGCACCTGGCCAGCCGTCGACCAGAGATGGATCGTCGTGCGGTGGACACAGAAGAGCGCGGTGTTGATTTCCACACGGAACTAACCCGGGTGGCGGCGTAATTTCCATTGGGAATTGACCCAAGTGACCCTCCCCGCGACGCAGCTTGCAGCGGGGGGTGTCCGGAGTGATCCATATAGAGGCATTTTAATTTCATCCGCCGCATGGCTTTGCGGGAAAAGCTACCGATCCGAGAGACCGCGCGCCGAACCGGCACTTCGCAGAACACGATGATGTCCTAGGGGGTTCTCTAATCGCCTCGGCCAGGGGCTCATGCTCGAGCGTTTCCATCCAGCGTGCCGAGCTCTGGGGTTCGCCATCCGCGACCCGCGTGATCTTGAAATCATAGCTCCGCCAGTCGTGCTCGACGGTGCTTATGTCCATGGCTTCGAGAGCTATGCGCGAAAGTGGCGCTGAGCGTGTCGCGGTTTCTTGTCCAACCTGTCTCTCTTTCTCTCTCTGGAGGCTGGAGAGAGGTCGACCCCCCCGGGTGTTGAGCGTCCGTGGGGTACTTGGAATTTCGGCTCGAAATAACCCGTGGTCCGCTCGACGAGCCGCTGCTTCCTCTCCGCCTGCGGATCGGCTAGGCCGGGCGCAGCTCTTACAACAGGACATGCAGATGCTTCCTTGGGACCTTCTCGCCACCGCCACCACGCCCGAGGGCGACACCCTGCGCCTGTTCCGGCGCGGAGAGGAATATTCCATTCGCCTCAGCGACGGGAACGAGCTGATGAACAGCCGGCTCGGCGGCTCCGAGGAGGCGCTGGCGACCCTTGCTTTCGAGCGGCTGTCCGGGCGCCCCGCGCCGCGCGTGCTCATCGGCGGGCTCGGCATGGGCTTCACACTGCGCGCGGCGCAGGCGGTCGCGCCGACCGGGGCGCAGCTTATCGTCTCGGAGATCGTCCCCGAGCTGATCGCCTGGGCGACGGATCACATGCGGGTGGTCTTCGGCGAGTGCCTCGCGGATCCGCGGGTCGAGGTGCGTGCGGGCGACGTGGTTGAGGAGATCCGCGGCGCGCGGGGTGTTTATGACGCGATCCTGCTCGATGTCGACAATGGTCCCGGCGGTTTGACCCGCGCCGGTAATGACACGCTTTACGGCGAGCGCGGCCTGCAGATGGCACATCGGGCGCTGACCCCGGGCGGCATCCTGGCGGTCTGGTCGGCGCATCCCGACGAGGGGTTCACCCGGCGGCTCGGGCGCTCCGGTTTCGAGGCCAAGGCGCATATGGTGCGTGCCGGCAGAACCAGGCGCGGATCGCGTCACACGGTGTGGATTGGGCGGCGAAAGGGCGCTTGAGGGCGCTCTGCTGAGCGGAGCAAACCCGAGGGGTCGCGAAGCGCCGTATCTTTAATGTGGGTGGCGGAGACGAAGGGATTCGAACCCTCGAGACGGTTTCCCGCCTGCACCCTTAGCAGGGGTGTGCCTTCGACCACTCGGCCACGTCTCCGCTGACGCGTATATCCAAGCGAACATGGGAACCACAAGGCGAAACTGGCCTGTCGTGGAAAAATTTCTCTGCGTCCGGAAACCGTTCGGGACGATGCGTCGAGGGGTAACCCGCGGGGCGGCCTCCAGAGGTGGGCATTGGTCAGCCGGGTCGGTCCGTGGGGCGCGCTCGCGCCCAGTGCGCAGGCCTGCCGCCGCACTGGCAAGCCCGGGCAACTTCCGCTAAGAGCGCGACAACTCCAGATTCATTCGCGGGACGAACATGGCACGTCATCTGATCACCTCGGCGATCCCCTACATCAACGGGATCAAGCATCTCGGCAACCTCGTGGGCAGCCAGCTTCCGGCCGACCTCTTTGCGCGCTACCAACGGGCCCGCGGCAACGAGGTGCTCTTCCTCTGCGCCACCGACGAGCATGGCACCCCCGCCGAGCTCGCCGCCGCCAAGGCCGGCAAGCCGGTGGCCGAGTATTGCGCCGAGATGCACGAGGTGCAGTCGAAGATCGCCGATGGGTTCCGCCTCAGCTTCGATCACTTCGGCCGTTCGTCGAGCCCGCAGAACCACAGGCTGACCCAGCATTTCGCCGGGGTGCTTGCCGAGCGCGGGCTCATCCGCGAAGTGTCCGAGACGCAGATGTACTCGCCCACCGACGGGCGCTACCTGCCGGACCGCTACATCGAGGGCACCTGCCCGAACTGCGGCTTCGAGGATGCGCGCGGCGACCAGTGCGACAACTGCACCAAGCAGCTCGACCCGGTGGATCTGATCAACCCGCGCTCGGTGATCTCGGGCGCGACCGACCTCGAGATGCGCGAGACCAAGCACCTTTATCTCTGCCAGAGCCTGATCAAGGATGAGATCGAGGCCTGGATCGACAGCAAGAACGATTGGCCGGTGCTGACCACCTCGATCGCCAAGAAATGGCTGCACGACGGCGACGGGCTGCAGGACCGGGGCATCACCCGCGACCTCGACTGGGGCATCCCCGTCAAGAAGGGCGATGCGGATTGGCCCGGTATGGAAGGCAAGGTCTTCTACGTCTGGTTCGACGCGCCGATCGAATACATCGCCTGCGCGCAGGAATGGGTCGATGCCGGAAAGGGCGAGGACTGGGAACGCTGGTGGCGCACTGACAAGGGCGCCGAGGACGTGACCTACACGCAGTTCATGGGCAAGGACAACGTGCCGTTCCACACGCTCACCTTCCCCGCCACAATCCTCGGGTCGGGCGAGCCCTGGAAGCTGGTCGATTACATCAAGTCGTTCAACTACCTCAACTACGACGGCGGCCAGTTCTCGACGTCCCGTGGCCGCGGCGTCTTCATGGACCAGGCGCTGGAAATCCTGCCCGCCGACTACTGGCGCTGGTGGCTGCTCAGCCACGCGCCGGAAAGCTCGGACAGCGAATTCACATGGGAGAACTTCCAGTCCTCGGTCAACAAGGACCTTGCAGACGTGCTTGGCAACTTCGCCAGCCGCGTCACCAAGTTCTGCCGCTCGAAGTTCGGCGAAGTGGTGCCCGAGGGCGGTGCCATGGGCGCGCTCGAGACCAAGCTGATCGGCGACCTCGCCGAGAAGATCCGCGAGTACGAGGCGCAGATGGAGGCGCATGAGGTCCGCAAGGCGGCCGGCGCGCTCCGCGCCGCCTGGGTGCTCGGCAATGAGTATCTGCAGGAGGCGGCGCCCTGGTCGACATTCAAGACCGACCCCGAGGCAGCGGCGATGCAGATCCGCCTCGCGCTCAACATGATCCGCCTCTACGCGGTGATCTCCTCGCCCTTCATCCCCGACGCCTCGGCACAGCTTCTGGCGGCGCTGAAGACCGAAGATGACAGCTGGCCGGGAGACCTTGACGCGGCGCTGAGCACGCTGCCCGCGGGCCACGCCTTCGAGGTGCCCGAGGTGACCTTCCGCAAGATCACCGACGCCGAGCGCGAAGACTGGCAGGAGCGCTTCGCCGGCACGCGCTGAGCCGCCTTCGCCGGCGCATTCGGCGGAACATCAAGAGAAGCGCGGTCCGCAGGGCCGCGCTCTTCTGTTGGCGTCACTTGCTCGGCACGCCGCCCTCGACGATGCCGGTGGGGGTCGGGCTGAGCCAGCTGTAGAGCAACCCGCCAAGTGCCCCGCCCAGCAGCGGTGCGAGCCAGAACAGCCAGAGCTGCCCCAGCGCCCAGCCCCCGACGAAGAGCGCCGGTCCGGTGCTGCGGGCCGGGTTCACCGAGGTGTTGGTGACCGGGATGCTGATCAGGTGGATGAGCGTCAGCGCCAGGCCAATGGCCAGCGGCGCGAACCCCACCGGCGCCTGCCCGTGCGTGGTGCCCATGATGATGAAAAGAAACATCATCGTCAGCACCACCTCGGCGACGAAGCTCGAGACCAGCGAATAGCCCCCGGGGCTGTGCTCGGCGTAGCCGTTGGCGGCAAAGCCCGAGGCCACCACGTCGAACTCCGGCACGCCGCTGGCGATCACGTAGAGCACCGCGGCGCCGAGGATCGCCCCGATCACCTGTGCAAGGACGTAAGGCAGGATGTCCGAGGCCGGGAAGCGCCCGCCCGCCGCAAGCCCCACGGTCACCGCAGGGTTGAGATGGCAGCCCGAGACATGGCCGATCGCATAGGCCATGGTCAGCACCGTCAGGCCAAAGGCCAGCGAGACGCCGAGCAGCCCGATCCCCACCTCGGGAAAGGCCGCCGCCAGCACCGCAGAACCGCAGCCGCCAAACGTCAGCCAGAAGGTGCCAATGAGCTCGGCCGCGTATTTTCGGGAAGTCCCCATCGCAAACTCCTAAATTGAAATGTGTTCTGAAAAATAGTCCAGCGGGATACTGGCACCGGAGGCCGAGCGCGCAAAGCGCTTTTGCAGCTCCATCCCCGGAACAGGCGACGCGGCGCGAAGAGGGCGCATGCTGCTGCGGCGGAGCTCTGGCGCGTTCGGGTGCCGAGGGGCGCTGACCTGCCGCAGGCCTGCCCTGCCGGGGGAGGGGGTTGGGTGCGCGCACATGTGATGCGCATCGGGCGTGTCGCAAGGGCAGCCTGCGCGCCGGGGGCTTGGCTTCCCCGCTCAGGCCACTAGTGTCGCGCCGAGCGCTAACAGGAGACACCCGATGAAGAAAAACCCGCTGGGCCGCACAGGCATGTCGGTGACCGAGCTCTGCCTCGGCACCATGACCTATGGCAACCAGACGCCGCCCGAGGATGCCTTTGCGCAGATCGAGCGCGCGCTGGATGCCGGCATCAACTTCATGGACACCGCCGAGATGTACCCGGTGAACCCGGTAAAGGCCGAGACGGTGGGCCGCACCGAGGAAATCCTTGGCGACTGGTTCGCCAAGTCCGGCCGCCGCGGCGAGTGGATCCTCGCCAGCAAGCACACCGGCCCGTCGAAGCTGGTGCGCGATGAGGCGCCGATCAGCTCCGAGACCATCCCGGTGGCGGTCGAAGCCTCGCTGAAGCGGCTGAAGACCGATTACATCGACCTCTACCAGTTCCATTGGCCGAACCGCGGCAGCTACGCCTTCCGCCAGAACTGGACCTTCGCGCCCTGGACGCAGGACCGCGAGGCGACCCGCCAGCACATGGCCGACGCCCTCGGCGCGCTGCAGCGCGAGGTCGACCGCGGCACCATCCGCGCCTTTGGCCTGTCCAACGACAGCGCCTGGGGCACCGCGGAGTGGCTGCGCATGGCGGGTGAGGTGGGCGGCCCGCGGGTCGCCTCGGTGCAAAACGAATACTCGCTGCTCTACCGGATGGCCGATACCGACCTTGGCGAGCTGATGGTCAACGAGGACGTTGGCCTGCTGCCCTATTCGCCGCTCGGCGCGGGCCTGCTGACCGGCAAGTACCAGAACGGCGCGCTTCCCGAAGGCTCGCGCATGGCGATCAACGGCGATCTCGGCGGGCGCAAGACCGACCGCGTTTTCCCGGCGGTCGCGGCCTACATCGAGCTTGCGCAGGAATTCGGGCACGATCCGGTGCACATGGCGCTGGCGTGGTCGGCGCGCCGGCCCTTCGTAGCCTCGTCGATCTTCGGCGCCACCACGCTCGGCCAGCTCGAGCATCTGCTCGGCGCGGCGGAGGTGACGCTTTCGGACGAGCTGCTGGAGCGCATCGACGCGACCCACAAGGCGCATCCGTTGCCCTATTGACGCCCGGGAGCCGCGCCGGCTCCTGCACAAAAGGGCGCGGGGAGGATTGCTCCGCGCCCGCTTCGCCGCTACATCGCGGCGCATGACCAGCTCGAACAAGCATCCCGGCGCCCCTTGGCGCAATTTCTACGGCCGCGTAAAGGGCAAGTCCCTGCGCCCAAGCCAGGAGACTTACCTCGAAGAGGACCTGGCGAAGCTCTCGCCGGGCGCGGTCGACTGGGAGGTGAACCCCGAGCGCGAGAACCTCGATCTTCAGGCGATGTTCGGCGGCAAGCCGGTCTGGCTGGAAATCGGCTTCGGCGGCGGCGAGCACCTTGTGCACCAGGCCGCCACGCATCCGCACATGGGGATCATCGGCTGCGAGCCCTATATCAACGGCGTCGCCATGCTGCTGGGCAAGATCCGGCAGGCGGGGGTCGAGAACCTCAAGGTGTACCCCGGTGATGCCCGCAACATGTTCGACGTGCTGCCGGACGAGAGCATCGACAAGGCCTTCCTGAACTATCCCGATCCCTGGCCGAAGACGCGCCACCACCGCCGCCGTTTCGTCACGCAGGAGCATCTCGAGCCACTGGCCCGTGTGCTGAAGCCGGGTGCCGAGTTCCGTGTGGCCACCGACATTCCTGACTACGTCCGCCAGACGCTGCAGGAGGTGCCGAAGGCGGGCTTCGAGTGGCTGGCCGAGGGGCCGAGCGACTGGCGCGCCCCCTGGGATGACTGGATTTCGACCCGTTACGAGCAAAAAGCCCTGCGCGAGGGTCGTACGCCACATTACCTCACGTTCCGAAAGCGCTGAGTCGCGCTCGCACGCCGCGGCGCACGCACCAGCGGAAATCTTGGACGGGCAGGGCGCATGCGCTCTGCCCGCTTTTCTTTGCGGTCACAGAACCCTGTTCCCGCGGGCGCGGAGACTGTCGGGGGGGGGGCTCGACGTGGGGCCGACGTGGGGCCACCGGGACGAGTCGCGCCGGGCGCACGCCGCGTGGCAGGGCAGTGGCATTCAATGTCGGCGAGGGCGTGGGTGGCCGAGCAGTCTCGGGAAGGCAAAATCGCGCGGCTGCGCGCGCGCCCCGTGCGGGAATGGACTGTCGTGAAAGGAAGGACTTCTGGTAGCGGAGGAGGGACTTGAACCCCCGACACGCGGATTATGATTCCGCTGCTCTAACCAACTGAGCTACTCCGCCAAGAAGTGAGCGCTGAATATGGGTATGGGCCGAGAGGGTCAAGCGGAAAAATCGCCTGCCGTTGCGGAAATTCCGCGCCTTTTCGCAGGGCCTCATTTCACGATGTCTTCGTCCCGAACGAAGAGGTTCGCCCAAGCCCTGTCGACCAGCTCTGGGGTCATCTTGTGGGGCCAGCCTTCGAAGTCGCAGATCGCTTTCATCTGATCGATGAGGAAGACCGGCTGGTAGTTCGCATAGAGGTTGTCGATGCTCGGATACTTGCTCTTCAGCAGGTAGACGAGCGAGGCCTCATCCAGGACCATCTGCTTCTTGCGCGCGACCATCGCGAAGATCTTCAGGAAGTCTTGCTGGTTCGGCCCGTCGATCTTGATCTTGAAGAAGATCCGGCGCAGCGCCGCCTTGTCGAAGATCTCGTTGGGGTGGAAGTTGGTCGAAAAGATCACCAGCGTGTCGAAGGGCACCTCGAATTTTTCGCCCGACTGCAGCGCGAGGATGTCCTTGCTTTCCTCCAGCGGCACGATCCAGCGGTTGACCAGCTTCTGCGGGGGCTCGGCCTGGCGGCCCAGGTCGTCGACGATGAAGAGCCCGCCGGTGGACTTGAGCTGCAGCGGTGCCTGGTAGGTGCGCGCGGTGGGGTTGTATACGAGATCGAGCATGTTCAGCGACAGCTCGCCGCCGGTGATCACCGTGGGCCGGTCGCAGAGCACGTAGCGCGAGTCGAAGCGGGTGGTGCGACGTAGGCGGTTGGGGTCCTCGAGCTCGGTCTCGGCGGCCTTGTGCACGATCGGGTCGTAGACGGTGATGACCTGGCCGGAATATTCGATGGCGCGGGGCACGTAGATCCTGTCGCCGAGGGCCTCGCGGATGCCGTTGGAGATCGACGATTTGCCGTTACCCGGCGGTCCGTACATCAGGATAGATCGGCCGGCGCTCACTGCCGGGCCGAGGTGCGCGAGCAGCTCGCTTGGCAGCACGAGGTGGCCCATGGCGTCGGTGAGCGCCTCGCGGGTGACTTGTATGTTGCGGATCGACTGACGTTGCACCTGCTCGCGATAGGCCGAGAGCGGCACCGGCATGGGGCCAAAGTACTCCGACTGCGACAGCGCGTCGAGCGCGCGCGCCTTGCCGCTGTCGGTGAGCTGGTAGTGCATCTCGCTGCTCAATGCGTCGCCACGGGTGCCCATGGCCTCGATCAACCCCTGCCCGCGGGCGAGGTCGACCAGCTCCTGGGTGATGACGATCGGCAGGCAGACCGCGCGGGCCAGCTCGGTGATCACGTTGGTGTTCTTGCGGAACAGGGTCTTGAGGATGATGTCGCGCATCATCGTGCGGGGCAGCACCATGTCTTCCAGCCGCTTGGGGGCGGGCGGCGCGATCACGCCGGAGCTTTGCATGTTCATCGGTCGAGCGCCCTGTCTTAACCCTATGTATGTCCTGTCGGCGGCCACAACCCAGAGCGGCCCGTCTGGCGCCAGTCCCTCCGCATGGTCCGCGTTGTTGCTGTTCAGGAAACTCCAGCATTGTGGCAAGAGCTTGTCTCGGTGCGGGAATTGCCGGGGCGGCTTGCGCGAATGGGTGGGGCGGGCGAGACTGGCGCGACTTGCGACGGGAGACCAGGATGGCGGATCATATGACGGTCGGGGTGATCGGCGGCACGGGGATGCTGGGGCGGAGCATGGTGGCGGGCCTGCTTGCGAGCGGCGTGGTGGCGCCCCAGTCGCTGTGGGTGGCCAACCGCTCCGCCAACCGTGGTGACCTGCCCGAGGGGGTTCAGGTCACCGCCGATGCGCAGGCGCTGGTCCGGGCCTGCGAGGTGGTGATCCTTTCGGTGCCGCCGGCACACTTCGAGGCGCTGGAGATGGCGGCCTCGGGCAAGCTGGTGATCTCGGTCATGGCCGGGGTCTCGCGGGCCCGGATCGCCGCGCAGACTGGCGCCGAGCGCGTGGTGCGCGCCATGTCGAGCCCGGCGGCGGCGCAGCGGCTGGCTTTCTCGCCCTGGTGCGGGGATCTCGGGGGCGAGGATGCCGCGCGGGTGGCGGCGCTTCTGGGGG
The DNA here is from genome assembly GCF_010499845.1 of Salipiger sp. PrR007. Classification (NCBI taxonomy): domain Bacteria; kingdom Pseudomonadati; phylum Pseudomonadota; class Alphaproteobacteria; order Rhodobacterales; family Roseobacteraceae; genus Salipiger; species Salipiger sp. PrR007. The sequence continues at coordinate 82,099 of NZ_JAAGOZ010000011.1, forward strand.
CATGCGGCACCACGGTCCAGGTCGCGGACGAGGCGGAGATCGAGGTCTTCACCGCGCTCACTGGCCCGGTGCCGGGTTTTGTTGCGCAGTTTGCCGCCGCGATGGCCGACTATGCTGCGCGCCGCGGCGTGGCGCCGGAGGTGGCCGATATGGCGGTGCGGCAGCTCTTCCTGGGGTCGGGGCAGATGCTGGCCGAGACGGCTCCTACGCCGGAGGAGCACGTCGAGGAGATGATCGACTACGCGGGCACCACGGCCGCCGGGCTGCTGGCGATGCGGTCGGCGGGGCTGCAGGCCGCGGTGGACGCGGGGCTCGATGCCGCCGTGGCGCGCACCCGCGAGATCGCGGAGCAGGGGCTTCAGCCCGGGGTCGCGCCGTAGAGCGCGCCGAGCAGCAGGTAGAGCCCGAGCGTTCCGGCCAGCGCCAGCCCCATGGGGAAGCGGCTGCCGCTCTGCCAGCTCTTCCAGTCGGGCGCGAGCTTGCGCAGCGGGCTGGCGCGCACCAGCCTGTGGCTGGCAAAGGCGGCCAGCAGCGTCGCGGCAAACAGCGCCATCACGAAGCGCAGATCGCCGAGGTGGATGAAGGGGGCGGCGGCGGCGGCGAATTTTGCGTCGCCCGCCCCGACGGCACCCCCGGCATTGAGCGCGATCCCCGCGACCAGCACCGCGAGCATCTGCACGTAGCGCCAGGCATAGGAGTCCAGTGGCAGCACGAAGGGGCCGATGACCACGAAGATCGCAAAGAGCGCGATCACCGCCTTGTTGAGGATCCGCATGTATTTCATGTCGGTGAAGCACACCCAGAGGCACACCACCAGGACCAGGGGCAAGAACCAGATCGCGGCGGTTGCGGAGATCACCAGCATGTCTCCGGCCTCAGTTCGTCACCGTGCCTTCCAGCGCATCCAATGCGCGGGCGGCGGCTTCGAAATGCTGCGGATGGGTTTCCAGCGCGTCGCGCAGCAGGCCCTTGCCGATCTCCACGTCGCCGCGCTTCACCGCGGCGAGACCCAGCGTCTGCAACAGCTCGGCGCGCTCGACCTGGGTCATTTGCATGACCGGCAGCGCGTAGTTGCCCTGCGCGCCGCGCGACAGAACCAGGTTGTTCTTGGCCGTGAACAGCTTGGGGTCCTGGCGGATGGCGTCGGCAAAGAGCTTTTCGGCATCGGCGTAGTCACCGCGCGAAAGCTTGGAGTATCCCCAGTTGTTCAGCACCGAGGCGGGCTTGGTTGTCAGCCCCGAGGCGACCTCGTAGAAGCTGTCGGCCTTCTGCCATTCCTGGTGGCTGTCGGCGATCATCGCTTCGAGCCGGTAGCGCTGGAAGGACTCGTGGGTGGGGGGGATGCCGTCGAGCACCTGCTCGGCCCGCTCCCAGTTGTTGTTGCGGATCAGCGCGTCGGCGAGCGAGACGCGGTCCTCGTTGGACGATCCCTCGTGGGCGACGACCTGGGTCCAGGCGCTGGTCGCTTCGGGGTAGCGCTTGGCGCGGATCAGAGATTTGGCAAGGCCGCGCTGAAAATCGATGCGGGCGGGGTCCTGTTCGGCACTGCGCGAGAAATAGGCCACGGCCTCGTCGGGGTCGCCGGCGGTGAGCATGATCTCGGTCAGCCCGGCTCCGTCGATCGCGTTAACGCCGGAAAATTCGCGATCCACCGCGTCCTTGTCGATTTCCTTCTCGCAGGCGGACAAGGCCACAAGGCCCGCCAAAAGGGCGATCAAAACTCTCGGGTGGCGCATTTCCTGCGTCCTCTTGCTGCTCGGACCTCTTTTGCTGGCTGGTCTGTGCCGTCTTTGCGGCCTCAGCCCTCGCGCCGGATCAGGAAACTGCCACTGCCCCGGCGAACCAGCCTATAGTCTTGATTTTGCGCCGGATCATAACCGGTATCGTCCCGCTTTGCGAGCGCCAAGCGCAGATTGTCTCGAATTGCGTCACTTTCCCCATTGTCGAGCGCATAGGCCCGCCGGAATATCTCTGCCGCCTCCGATGTCTGGCCGCTTTCCATCAGCGCCACGCCGAGATTGTTCCAGGCCTCGGGCCAGGTCGGCTCGACCTCGACGGCGCGGCGCAGCAGGGTCTCGGCCTGCCCGAGGCGCCCCAGCGCGAGGTTGGCCGAGCCGAGCGAGCTGAGCACCTCGCCGGTGAGACCGTCGCGGCCGGCGGCGCGGGTAAAAGCCTCGAGCGCGAGCTCGGGCTCGCCCGCCTGCATCAGCCGATGGCCGACCAGCAACTGGTCCACCTCCGCACCCCTTGGATCAAGCGTGGGGGCGAAGGGTGTCCCGTCCTGCTGCTCCAACGTCTCGGGCGCGCCGAAACCATCAAGGCCGCCCGTGGAACAGGCGGCCAGACAGAGCAGGGCGATGGTGGCACAAACTGGACGTGGATGCATTCTGCCGAGTCTAGAAGTTGGCGCTGAACTGGCCGAGGCCCACGATCGACGGTCCGACGAGGATGATCATCAACGGGGGCACCGTCAGCATCATAGTGGTCAGCGTCATCTTTGTCGGCAGCTTGTTTGCCTTTTCCTCGGCGCGCATGACCCTTTTGTCACGCATCTCGCCGGCGTAGACGCGCAGGGCATCGGCGATCGAGGTGCCGAAGCTCGCCGCCTGGTTCAGCACGACCACGAAGGACGACACGTCGTGCACCCCGCAGCGCTCACCCATGTCCGCGAGCACCGCGGTCTTGTCCTTGCCCGCCTTGAGCTCGTGGCAGACGATTTCGAACTCGTCGGCGAGCGCGGCATAGGAGGCGCGCAGCTCGCTTGCGACGCGGTTGATCGATTGGTCGAGCGACTGGCCAGCCTCGACGCAGACCAGCATCATGTCGAGCGCGTCCGGGAAACCTTCCTCGATTTGCTGGCGGCGCTCCTCGACGCGGCGGGTGACCCAGTACTTCGGCGCCATGTAGCCCGCGGCGCCCGGACCGAGCATCCACATGAGCTTGGTGGTCAGCGGCGCATCCGGCGTGTCGAGCACCATGAGGTAATAGACCGAGCCGATGGCCAGCAGCCCCAGACCAAGCGTCATCTGCGCGAGGTAGTAGAGCCGCACCGCATCGCGCGAGCGGTAGCCCGCCTGCATCAGCTTCTTGCGGACCGCGCCGAGTTCTTCCTCGGTGGTCGGTTCGAGGTACTGCGCGTACTTGTTCAACTTCTCGTTGCGCCGGGTGTCGCGGAGCACCGCGCGCGTCTCTTTTTCCATGGTCTGGCGCGCGGTCTCGCGCAGCTTGTCCATGGGATCGGGGCGCGAGCGCAGCATCAGCGGAATGCTGGCGAGGATGAGCAGGAAGGCGAGGCCGGCAACCACCAGCAGCGGGCCGGCGGGGCCGAGCTGCGCGGTGATCAGGGTGTTGAGCGTGTCGAGCATGGCGTGCGCCTCAAACTTTGATGTTCACCAGGATCCGCATGACGATCAGGTTCAGAACCAGAAAGATGGCCACGGCGAAACAGGCGGGGATGAAGAGGGGGTGATCGATAACCCCGTCGTAGTAGTGCGGATCCAGCACCTGGATCGCGAGCAGCACGAACACCGGGAACCCCGAGAGGAACTTTCCGGACCATTGCGCTTCGGCGGTGATCGCCTTCACCCGGCGGAACAGGCGGAAGCGGGCGCGGATCACCTTGGCCAGACCTTCGAGGATCTCGGCGAGGTTGCCACCCGACTGCTGCTGGATGCTGACCGCCACGGCGAGGAAGCGCAGATCCTGCATGTCCAGCCGCTCGGCCATGTGTTTGAGCGCCTCGCCGATGTCGCGGCCATAGGTCGCCTCGTCCGATATCACGCCGAATTCGGTCGCCAGCGGGTCCTTGATTTCTTTCGAGACGATGCTGATCGCGGAACTGAACGGGTAGCCGACGCGCAGGCTGCGCACCATCAGCTCAACCGCGTCGGGCAATTGCTCCTCGATCAGCGACAGGCGCTTCTTGGCCTTGCCGTTGACCCACATGTAGACGCCGCCGACACCGATGCCGATCCCCATCACCAGCCGCACGGGCAGCGAGGCCCCGGTGGCGAGGCTGAGCGCGAAGAAGGCAAAGATGCTGACCGCGACCATGATCAGCATGAGCTGCTGCGGGGTGAAGGCAAGCGCCGCTTTCTGCGCCCGGTCCGCCAGCAGGGAATAGAGCGGGATGCCGCGGTTGTTGCCATGCTGGTCCATCTCCTTGCGGAGCGTCGCCAGCACGTCCTCGCGCGAGGTGTTCTTGCCGAGCATGTCCAGCCGGCGGTTGACCTTGCTGTTCAGCCGGATCGATTTGCCGAATGCGACGAGGTAGATGCCCTCTACCAGCACCAGCACACCTATAAAGATCAGGCCATAGATAATCGGTTCTGCGCTGAGCATGGGTTACTCCGGCCGGAAGGGTTCGTAGATCGAGGGCGGCACGTCGTAGCCCCACATGCGGAAGCGCTCGGAATAGTGGCTGCGCACCCCGGTGGCGGTGAAATGCCCGATGATCTTGTTGTCGGGGGTGAGGCCGACCCGCTGGTAGCGGAACACCTCCTGCATCGAGATCACATCGCCCTCCATGCCGGTGATCTCGGTGATCGAGGTCATCCGGCGCGAGCCGTCCTGAAGGCGGCTGGCCTGCACCAGCACGTTGACGGCCGAGGAGATCTGGCTGCGCATCGCCTTCAGCGGCATCTCGACGCCGGCCATGGCGATCATGTTCTCGAGGCGCGAGATGGCGTCGCGCGGGTTGTTGGCGTGGATCGTGGTCATCGAGCCGTCGTGGCCGGTGTTCATTGCCTGCAGCATGTCGATCACTTCCTCGCCGCGCGTTTCGCCGACGATGATGCGGTCGGGGCGCATCCGCAGAGCGTTCTTGAGGCAGTCGCGCGGGGTGACCGCGCCTTTGCCCTCGACGTTCGGCGGGCGGCTTTCCATGCGGCCGACGTGGGTCTGCTGGAGCTGGAGTTCCGCCGTGTCCTCGATGGTCAGGATGCGCTCGGCGTCGTCAATGAAGGAGGAAAGCGCGTTGAGCGTCGTGGTCTTGCCCGAACCGGTACCGCCCGAGACGATGATGTTGAGGCGGGTGGCGACGGCGGCTTGCAGGTAGACGGCCATCTCTTCGGTGAAGGCGCCGAACTGCACCAGGTCGTCGATGCCGAGCTTGTCCTTCTTGAATTTCCGGATCGACACCAGCGAGCCGTCGACGGCGATCGGCGGCACCATGGCGTTGAAGCGCGAGCCGTCGGCGAGACGGGCGTCGACATAGGGGTTGGATTCATCGACGCGCCGGCCCACGGCCGACACGATCTTGTCGATGATCCGCATCAGGTGGCGCTCGTCCTTGAAGGTCACGTCCGAGAGCTGCAGCTTGCCGCTGCGTTCGACGAAGATCTGGTGCGGACCGTTGACCAGGATATCCGAGACCGTGTCATCCTTGAGCAGGGTCTCCAGCGGACCGAGGCCCTTGACCTCGTCGTAGAGCTCCTGGTTCAGCGTGCTGCGTTCCTCGCGGTTCAGCACGATGCCTTTTTCCTGCAGCGACTCGGTGGCGATCGCGGCGATTTCCTCGCGCAGTTCCGCCTCGCTGGCCTGGTCGATGGCGGCGAGGTTGAGGTTGTCGAGCAGGGCGCGGTGCAGGTCGAGCTTGATCTCGCCCATGCGCTCCTTGCGCTTCTTCTCGCGGTCCTGCGGTCCCGGTTCAGCCGCGCGCTTGGGCGACGGCTTGCGCATTGCCTGCGGCCGGTCAGCGGCCTCGACTGGCACCATCTTGGGTTTTGGCGGCTCCGCCGGGATGGCGGCGGGCGGGGGCGGGGATTTCTTGTAACGCGAGAACATTGCGGGCTCCTATCACGCGGCTTCCGCATCCGACTGGCCGATGGCGTAGAGCTCGCCGGCCAGTTTGGCGATTTCCTTGCGCAGGGGGTTCTTCGCCGCCTGCTTGGCCAGCGGCAGGCCGTGGTCGCCGGCCATCTGGACCTGCTTGCCGCCATCGGGCAGCTGCAGGCCGATCTCGATCCCGAGGTTCTCGGCCATGCGCTTGGCGCGGGTCTTGCCCTGGAGGTCGGTGAACTTCGGCGCGCGGTTCAGCGCGAAGCGCAGCTTCTCGAAGGGCAGGTCCTCGGACTGCAGCGCGCGCTTCAGGCGCAGCGCGTTCTGCGCCGAGCGCATGTCGAGCTCGATCAGCGCGAAATAGACCTGGGATTCGGTCAGCACCGTCTCGGTCCAGTGGGCGATGGTCTTGGGCAGGTCAACCACGACAAAATCGAAATGGTCGCGCGCGGTGTCGAGAAGGGCCTTCACGTCCTCGGGCGAGAGAATGTCGAGCGGCAGCAGATCCGGCGGCGCGGTGAGCACGCTCAGCTTGTCGTCGTAGTTCACCAGTGCCTGACCAAAGCTGTCGCCGTCCATCGCGGGGATGTCACTGAGCAGTTCGAAGACCGCGTCGCGGCGCGGCAGGTCGAGGTATGTGGCGATGGTGCCGAACTGCAGGCCGAGGTCGATCAGGCAGACGCGGGGCGCGCCGCCCTTGCGCACGGTGGCAAGCTCCCAGGCGAGGTTGACGGCAAAGGTGGTGGTGCCGCAGCCGCCGCAGAGACCTTGCGCCGCGATCAGCACGCCGTCGCCGCCACCCTTCAGGGTCACCGTTTCTGGCGCAGGCGGGGCCATGGTTGCGGCGCGGGCGGCCTCGGCGCGGGCGCGCAAGCGCATCACGGCGGCCTCCAACTCGCCCTCGGGCAGCGGGTAGGGGGCAAATTCGTCGGCCCCGCCGCGCAGCAGCTTGTGCAATGACGCGGGAGTCACATCGTCGGCGATCAGCACCACCTTGATGCCCCGCTCGGTTGCGCGGGCAATGACCTGGCCGAGCAGCGGCAGGTTGTCCTCGTCCTCGCTGTCTATGGCGAGCGCGATGAACTCCAGCGATGCCGCGTCGGGCTGGCCGAGGAAGGTCAGCGCATCCTCGAAGCCGAGATCCCCCCAGGCTTCGCCCAAAAGCGCTTCCATGTCCTCGATGAGCAGGTCGAACGCCTGTACGTCCCGGCTGATGGTGCAGGCCAGGATGGGCGCAGGGGCAGGCTGCCGCTCGGGAGATGTGGTCATTCTTCTTGTCCTTTGCCTCTCGCGGGGGCGGTGGCAAAGGGTGCGTGCATCCGCAACCGCGCCCCGCCCGCCGCTCTGTGCCCCGACTCGAAAGCCGTGCCGGGAGCGACCCGCTGGGACAGAAATTGTCGGTCAAGTGGGGCAACATTTTGTCCGAATTTCCGTAATTGTACGGAATTGTCGGACGATAAGGCGGCGTATCTTAAGAGCCGCTACCGGACTGCGACAGAGACGTGCCGGTCAGCACAGTCTCGGGTTGAGCGCTGCGGACATACTCGCGGTAGATCACCTCGGCGTATTTTCCATCCAGCAGGGCGGGATGGCCGGCAACGAATCCCGAGACCTCGGTCACGGTGCGACGATTGCGGCGCTCGCGGCCCTCGGTGACGACCAACGGTTGTGTTTCCCCATAGGAAACAACCGCCTCGAGCCGGCCACGCGAGATTCCGAGCGTCGAGAGGTAGCTGACCACGGCCTGCGCCCGGCGCAGCCCGAGCGTCTTGTTGTAGCTGGTGCTGCCGACGAGGTCGGTGTGCCCGTAGACGCGGAACCTGATTTCGGGGAACTGGCGGATCCAGTCGGCCTGCTGGCGCAGGATGGCCTGCGCCTCGGCGTCGAGCTGGCTGCTGTTGAAGGCGAAGGTCACCATGCTGGGCACTTCGGCGGCAAAGCGGGCCGAAAGATCGTGCACGTAGCCCTGCTGACCGGTCATCACCAGCGTGTTGGTCATCGTGGAATTGCCGAAGGTGCCACCGTCGACGGCGGAGCCGCTCTCATTCGGCGAGCAGGCGGCGAGCAGGGCCAGACCCGCGGCGGCGCTTGCGATCCGGAGCATGGGGAAGCCGGTCATTTGCTGTCGTGCCTGCATCGGATCAATCCATCACATAGCCGTAGGAGCCGCTGAAGTCCTGCTTGGCGACCTCGCCAGCCGCGCCCTTCACCGGGCGGTTGCCCTCGGCGGTGGTCCGGCCATAGAGGAACAGGTCCCGCTCGGAGGGCGGCTTCACCCGGTCGGTGGGCAGCGCAAGCGCCTGGCCGCGGGTGGGGGTCACCAGGTGCGGCGTCACGATGATGACCAGCTCCGACTGCTGTCGGCTGTATTCGGCGCTGCGGAAGAGCGCTCCGAGCACGGGCACGTCGCCGAGCCAGGGAACCTGTCCGTTCAGATCGGTGAAGTCGTCCTGCAGCAGGCCGGCGATAGCAAAGCTCTCGCCATCACGCATCTCGACGGTGGTCGAGGTCTCGCGGCGGCGGAAGGCGTCAATGTGGATTTGCTCTTGGTCGAAGCCGTTGGAGCTGTCGATCGACGAGACCGCGGCCTTCAGTTCGAGGTTGATCAGATCGCCGTCGACGACCCGCGGAATGAAGTTCAGCTCGACGCCGAAGGGCTTGAAGTCGACCGAGATCGTGCCTTCCTGCTGCGCCACCGGAACGGGGTATTCGCCGCCCGCGAGGAATTTCGCCTCCTGCCCGGAGAGCGCGGTGAGGTTCGGTTCGGCCAGCGTACGGACCACGCCCTTGGATTCCAGCGCCTCGAGCAGGATGCCCACCTCGAGCCCGCCGGCGTTGAAGCCGAAGACCGCGGCCCCCTCTGTGCCGGCGGCCACAGTGACCGGCGAGCCAAGCGCATTGTCGCCGTCGATCCAGCTTCCGGTCTCGGAGGCCAGCCCAAGATCGCCGCCCAGCAGGTCGCCGCCCAGCGACAGCGAGCTGCGCAGGGTCTTGGCAACCGAGCGCTGCATCTCTGCGAAGCGCACCTTCAGCATGACCTGCTGCACACCGGCCACCGACATCAGGTTCGACACCCGCTCGGGCGCGTAGCGCTGCGCAAGATCCAGCGCGCGGTCGAGCTTCTGGGTGCTCGACACGGTGCCCGAGAGCACGATGCCGTCATTGGCGGTGCGCACCTCGATGTTCTCGCCGGGCAGGATTTGCCGCAGCCGTTCCTTGAACTCGGTGACATCGGCGGCGACGCGCACATCGACATTGGTGATCAGGCGGCCGTTCTCGTCGAGGATGGTCAGCGTCGTGGTGCCGGGCGTCTTTCCAAGCACGTAGATCGTCCGGTCCGACAGCGAGGAGATGTCGGCGATCGCCGGGTTGGCGATGGAAAGCTCGGCGAAGGGCGAGTCGCTTTCGACCACCACGGCGCGGTTCATCGGCACGTTCAGCGCAGTTTCGGTTCCGGTACGCACAACCCGCAGGTTCTCGGCCCGCGCGCTCGGGGGAAGGGCAGTCACGCTCAGCGCCAGCCCGAACAGGGCCGCCTTGAGGAAATTTTCGACTTTCATGTGACCTGCCTTTCGATCACGCCTCGGGAGCGGGTCGTGGCGCCCGCCTTTGCGCGCAGTCTGCGCGCAAACCTGTTTCCAATCAAGAATCAATGACTTCGCGCCGGTCCTTGGTGTGGACCCCGGGCAACATCCGGCTCGGAGACGGCAATGAAACAGGGGACGCCGATTTGGCGCCCCCTGTGCAAGCTGTTGATTCCGTATCAGTTCGTGCAGGGGATCGGGATGTCCGCCACCTCGCCGCCGCGCCGCACGCGGGTGGTGCAGGTCTGGGCGAGCGCTTGTTTTTGCTGTTCTTCCGGCGGCTCGAGGCCGAGCATGACGCGCTGGTCCACCTCGATGACGTCGGCCACGGTCTGGTCGTTGGCGTTCATCAGCGAGAGCGACAGCCGCCCCGAGCTTTGCGCCTGCGCCAGCGAGGCGATCTCCTGCGGGGTGGCGGCCACGGTCACCGAGCGGGCGATGTTCACGTCTGCATCGTCCATGTCGGCGGTCTGGTCGATGGCGATCAACCGCACGCCGGCCTGGATCAGCTTGGTGAACTCGCCGCGGGACTGCCGGGGGTCCTCCGAGGGCATGCGCCCGGTCCAATACACGTCGACCCGGTCGCCGGGGCGCAGGAAGCCCGACACGCCGGTGTGCACGTCGACCTTGATGGCAAAGGCGCGCTGGCCTTTTTCGAGGCGCGAGGTCAGCCCGGCGTCGCCGCCCGGCTCGCTGATCTTGATCGGCACCAGGGCTTCGAACTTCTCGAGCGGGCGCATCGCAAGGCGGGGCGCATCGCCCTCTTTGAAGAGCTGGGTGTTCGCGTCGAAGGCGTTCTCGGGAAGGATTTCGAGCGGCCAGGGGGCAAGCCGAACGTCCTCGGGGGTGATGATCTGCCCGTGGGAGATGGCGCGGGTGGTCACGTAGATCTGCTTGGTGGGCACCGCCTCGACGGATTTCTCGCGCTCTTTTTCCAGGGCGACCTGGTAAGCGCCGATGTAATTCTGAGCCAGGTAGACGGCGAAGCCGGCCAGGCCGAGCCCCGCGATGAGAACCAGTCCGAATAGCAGTCGCATCTCTGTCCCTTTCGATAGCGGGCCGGACCGGCCCCAGGCGCTACATCTGTCACATCAGCGCAGGTTTCCCATGCGCGGCCCAAGGAGGGTGTTACGTGCGGATTGTGGTGAAAAATGGCCGGTCCTGGGCCATCATGGCGGCGGGTGTTTACCGCGCCAGTGGCGCCATGAAGTCGGACATGTGGTAGGGGTGGTCCACTCCGCGACAACTCCCGCCAAAGATAGTGTCGCCGCAGGATGTTGATCCCGCGGCGACAACGCTTGTTCTCGATGCCCGCGCTTGCGGGCACTTGTTATTAGTTTACCGGCGTTGTGGCGGTGAGGTTCGTGCCGACACGGGTAAGTGCGTTGTCGACTTGGGTGTCGATCAGCGTGTAGGCGCCGGCTGCCATGGCGACCACGGCTGCGGTCAGAACGACCCAGTCCACAGTGACTGCGCCATCTTCGTCGTTGCGGAAGGTTTTGATAAATTTCAGCATTGTCTCTCTCCGTAAATCCAGTTTGCTCTCTCTCTCGTCAACCGCTGCGGGGGCTGTCGCGGGCCTCTCTCATTGCCCAGTCCCTTGCGGCCTGGAACCTATAAAGCCGTCGGAATGAGGCGGGACTTTGGCGCAATCGGATTGTTTTTATAGTCGGGAAAGGGTTTTTGGAATGTTTATCAAGGGTCTGATTTATATATGTAAAATATCAAACCCTACGCCATTTCTGGCAAAAGAACGCCCGTTCGAGGCGCCAAGGCCCCAATTTTTCACACGCATACCAGAGAATCTTGGTTGACTTCGCAATCTGTGCGAGACTCGTGCACGAAGCAGTTCGCAGGCGCGCCTCGAGCAGGGCGCGCGATTCCGTTGGTGAACCGCGACATGATCAGCCGGGCGCAGACCCGGGCAGGGCATCCGGCCGGGGTGCCGGCACACCTGGCAGACGAGGCAGCAGTGACCGCAGGCGCGATCCCCCATTCCTTTCTTCGTGCGCCCGCGCTCGCGGCGGCGCTTGCGCTCGCGCTGATCGCCGGGCCGCTGGCGGCAGAGACGCCGCCGCCCTTTCCCGAGTTCTCCGCCAAGCGGGTGACCCCGCCGAAGCCGGGCGCGACGAAGCGCATCACCGTGCAGATCGCGCCGCCGCCGCCGAAACCCCTGCCGCTGCCGCAGGCTGGCGCCGAAGCCGCGCCTATCCCCGGCAGTGTCCCCGGCAGCGCCCCGGGGCGCGCCAAGGGCGCGGGCAGCTACGCCTGGTTCTGGCAGGCGGTCTCTCCGGAGCTCTCGGCCTCCGGGCCGGGACGGCTCGAGCCGGCGCTGCTCAGCCTCGGCAAACCGCCGCAGGGGGCCGGGGTGGGGGCGCCACGGTTGCAGCAGCTGCAGGATATAGCGGCGGGCTATGGCCTCGAGCTGCTCAAGGCCACGGTGGGCACCCGCGTCTCGCCGGCGCTGGCACTGGCTGTTATGGCAGTTGAGTCGGGAGGACGCAGCGATGCGGTCAGCCGGGCAGGGGCACAGGGCCTCATGCAGCTCATGCCCGCGACCGCCGCGCGCTTCGGCGTCGCCAACGTGCTCGATCCGGTGCAGAACATCCGCGGCGGCGTTGCCTTCCTCGACTTCCTCATGGAGCGCTTCGACGGCGATCCGATCCTCGTTCTGGCGGGCTACAACGCCGGTGAGAATTCGATCCCGCAATACCAGGGCGTTCCGCCCTACGCCGAGACCCGCGACTATATCCCCAAGGTGCTCGCCGCCTTCACCGTCGCCAAGGGACTGTGCCTCACCCCGCCGCAGCTGCTCTCCGACGGCTGCGTCTTCCGTGTCTCTGCCAACTGAGCAGGGCCGCGCCCGTCTTCTAGGTCGACATACCCCGGGAAAGGCGTGAGCAGCGCGACGGCGGCGGAGACGTCCATATCCCGGCTCTCGACGCCGCGCCCGCGATCCCGCATAACCTCGCGCATGCAAAAACTGCCCATCGACGACGCCCTTCCCGAGCTCATCTCCGCCCTGCGCGCGCAGGGGCGCGCCGTGCTGCAGGCACCGCCGGGCGCGGGCAAGACCACCCGGGTGCCGCTCGCCATGCTCGAGGCCGGGCTGACGCCGGGCCGCATCGTCATGCTCGAGCCGCGCAGGCTTGCCGCCCGCGCTGCCGCGACGCGCATGGCAGAGACGCTGGGCGAGGCACCGGGCGAGACCGTCGGCTACCGCATCCGCGGCGAGAGCAAGACCTCGAAGGCGACCCGCATCGAGGTGGTGACCGAGGGCATCCTCACCCGGATGATCCAGTCCGACCCCGACCTGCCCGGTGTCGGCGCGGTGATCTTCGACGAATTCCACGAACGCTCGCTCAACGCCGACTTCGGTCTCGCGCTCTGCCTCGAGATTGCCGGGGCGCTGCGCGACGATCTTCTCCTGCTCGCCATGTCCGCCACGCTCGACGCGGGCCCCGTGGGCGAGTTGATGCAGGCGCCGGTCATTACCTCCGAGGGCCGCAGCTTCCCGGTCGAGCCGCGCTGGCTCGAGCGCTCGGTGCCGAAGACCCAGCGCTTCGAGCAGGCCATGGCCGATCTCATCGTGCAGGCAGCCTCCGAGACCCAGGGAGGGCTGCTGGCCTTCCTGCCGGGCGAAGGCGAAATCCGCCGCACCGAGGGGCTGCTCAAGGGCCGCTTGTCCAAGGACGTCACCATTCGTCCGCTCTTCGGTGCCATGGAGTTCGCCGCGCAGCGCGCCGCGATCCGCCCCGAGCCGCCGGGATCCGGCATCCGCAAGCTGGTGCTCGCCACCTCCATCGCCGAGACCTCGCTGACCATCGAGGACATCCGCGTGGTGATCGACGGCGGCCGCGCCCGCCGGGCGCGCTTCGATCCCGGCTCGGGCATGTCGCGGCTGGTGACCGAGAAGGTCACCCGCGCCGAGGCCACCCAGCGCGCCGGCCGCGGTGGCCGCGTCGCCGAGGGGATCGCCTACAAGCTCTGGACCCGGGGCGAGGAGGGCGCGCTGCAGGCCTTCCCCCCCGCCGAGATCGAGACCGCCGATCTTGCCGGGCTGGCGCTGGAGCTGGCGCGCTGGGGTGCCACGCCCGAGGAGCTGCCGTTCCTCACCGCGCCCCACCCAGGCGCCTTTGCCGAGGCGCAGGCGCTGCTGACGATGCTCGGCGCGCTCGACGCGCAAGGGCGTATCACCGCCCATGGCCGCCAGCTCGCCCGGCTGCCGCTGCACCCGCGGCTGGCGCATATGCTCAGCCTCGCCGGTCCCGAGGCCGCGCCGCTCGCCGCGCTGCTGGCCGAGCGCGACCCGCTGCGCGGCGCCCCGTCCGACCTCAGCTACCGCCTCGAGGCCATCCGAGACCTGCGCCGTTTCACTCAGAGCCGCCCCTTCGAGGTGACCCGCGCCGCGCTCGAGCGGATCAAGCAAGAGACCAGGCGGCTCGCGCGCGCCGCTGGCGTAGGGCAGGCTGCCGAGAGCGGCGAGCGGCTCTCGCCAGCCGCGCAGGCCGCGCTCGCCTATCCCGACCGCATCGGGCTGCGCCGCAAGGGCGATGCGCCGCGCTACCAGCTCTCCGGCGGCAAGGGCGCGGTGATGGACGAGGCCGACCCGCTGGCGCAGACCCGGCTCATTGTGGTGACGGACACGGACGGCAACCCGCGCGAGGCGCGCATCCGCCAGGCCATCCCCATCGCCGAGTCCGAGCTGCGCGCGCTCTTCTCCGAGCAAATCGGCTGGCACGAGGTCTGCGAATGGTCGAGGCGGGAGCGCAGGGTCATTGCCCGGCGGCAGGAGCGCTTCGGCGTGCTGGCGCTCGATGACCGGCAGTGGAAAGATGCGCCCGCCGAGGCAATCTCCCGCGCAATGCTGGACGGGGTGCGCGACCTGGGCATCCCGCTCTCCGACGCCGCCCGCCGGTTCTGCGCCCGTGTCGAGATCGGCCGCGCCGCCGGGCTCGACTTGCCGGACATGGGGCCCGAGGCGCTGATGGCCGGGATCGAGGACTGGCTGCTGCCCTTCCTGAATGGCGTGAAGAGCGTCGAGGACTGGAAACGCTTCGACCTGCTTCCCGCCCTGCGGTCCCGGCTCGACTGGGGGCAGATGCAGGCGCTCGACGCCAAGGTTCCGGGCAAGTTCACCACGCCGCTCGGGCGCGAGATTCCGATCGACTACTCGGGCGAGCACCCCGAGATCACGCTGCGCATCCAGGAGATGTTCGGCCAGCGCACACACCCGATGGTCGGCAAGGTGCCATTGCGGGTCACGCTGCTCTCGCCCGCCCGCCGACCGGTGCAGACCACCATGGACCTGCCGGGCTTCTGGGCGGGCTCCTATGCCGACGTGCGCAAGGACATGAAGGCGCAGTACCCGCGCCACCCCTGGCCCGAGGACCCACGCGAGGCCGACCCCACGCTCCGCGCCAAGCCCCGCGGCACGTGACCTGTCGCTTCGTCTCTTTCCAAAAAGGTTCTCTTTCCAAATAGGCCGGGGGGGTAAGGGCAGGCCAAGAGCGGGCACCGGCACCAAAAATTTTTGCCTGGAAGGAAGACCCCGCGGGTGGACATTGCGGGCGCAGGCGGCGCAAATCGAGCGCAAACGGAGCGAGGTGGCATGGATATCGAGGATCTGGCGGCACGCATCGAGGCCGGCGAACGGCGCGCGCTGGCGCGGGCAATCACGCTTGTGGAAAGCGGCCGGGCCGATCACCGCGCGCAGGCGACGGCGCTGCTCGACCGGCTGCGCGGCGGCGGGCGCCAGGGACTGCGGATCGGTCTCTCGGGTACGCCCGGGGTGGGCAAATCGACCTTCATCGAAGCCTTCGGCATGATGCTCACCGGGCAGGGTCTCAAGGTAGCGGTGCTGGCTGTGGACCCTTCTTCGGCGCGCTCGGGCGGGTCGATCCTTGGTGACAAGACCCGCATGGAGCGGCTGTCACGGGACCGCAATGCGTTCATCCGTCCCTCGCCAGCGCAGGCGCAGCTCGGCGGCGTGGCGCGGCGGACGCGCGAGGCGATCGGCCTCTGCGAGGCGGCCGGTTTCGATGTGATCCTGATCGAGACCGTCGGGGTCGGCCAGTCCGAGACCATGGTGGCCGACATGTCCGATCTCTTTGTGCTGCTGCTGGCTCCCGCCGGGGGCGACGAGCTGCAGGGGGTGAAGCGCGGCATCATGGAGAGCGCCGACATCATCCTCGTCAACAAGGCCGACGGCGAGCTGAAAAGCGCCGCCATGCGCACCTGCGCCGATTACGCGGGGGCGCTGCGGCTCTTGCGCAAGCGCCCGCAGGACCCGGAGGGCTTTCCCAAGGCGCTGACGGTCTCGGCGCTGGAGGAGGCGGGACTCGCCAAGGCCTGGGATGAGATGCAGGCGCTGGTGGGCTGGCGCCGCGAGTCGGGGCAGTTTGCCGCTCGGCGGGCGGAGCAGGCGCGCCACTGGTTCGAGGCCGAGGTGCGCGAGGGCCTCCTCGCCCGGTTGCGCAAGGAGCCTGTCCGCGGCGCCATGGAGGCGCTGGCACGCCGGGTCGAGGAGGGGCAGCTCAGCCCGGCCCGGGCGGCCGAGGACATCCTCGACACCTATCTGCGGGGCTATGCCGGGAAGGGCTCTTGACGCCGATGGGGCTTGGAGCTAGAGAAGCCCGACCAGATTCCGGGCGCTGTGCAAGCGGCGCCCTTTGATATTGGCGGAAGGCCCGCTTTCGCCCCGAGACATGAAGGAATGGACCCAATGTCGCGCGTATGCGAACTGACCGGCAAAGGCCCGATGACGGGCCACAACGTGAGCCACGCCAACAACAAGACCAAGCGTCGCTTTCTGCCGAACCTGAACGATGTGACCCTGCAGTCCGAGACTCTCGGCCGCGGCGTCAAACTGCGCATCTCGGCTTCGGCCCTGCGTTCGGTTGACCACCGTGGTGGCCTCGACAAGTTCCTCGCCAAGGCGAAGGACGTCGAACTCAGCGCCAATGCCCTGAAAGTGAAAAAAGAAATCGCCAAGGCACAGGCCGCTCAGGCCTGATCCTGCCCACAGAGATTTCCACAGCCCCGAAGCCTTGTGCTCTGGGGCTGTTTTCTTTTGTTTCCATTGCTTTAAGTCAGGTGCGCCTTCATGTGGCGTGCTGATTGGACATGAATTGTCCACACGTCATCCCCTTGCGGCAGCCGTGTGGATGGTCCACGAATTCCCAAGCATTGCGTTCACTTGGGGAGAATTGCTTAGAATGTGCCTGAAGATCTTCGCTGCCACTGTTCTGGCATTGTCCACAGTCGGGTCGGCGCGTGCCGATATCCGCATCGAAGAGGCCTACGCGCGGGCCGCGATGCCCTCTGCGCCTACCGCCGCGGTCTATCTCGAGCTGCACAATGACGGGTCCGAAGATGAGGTGCTGCTCGGGGCCAGTTCCGAAAGCGCCGCGAAAACCATGCTGCACGGGAGTTCCGAAGGGGCGGGCGGCGTGATGACGATGACCGCGCACCAAGGCGGCGTGGTGATTCCCGCTGGGAGCAGCCATGTCTTCGCGCCCGGCGGCGATCACGTGATGCTGATGGGTCTGACGGAGCCGCTCGACGCGGGTGCGACGCTCGGCCTCACCCTCAGCTTCGAGCGGGCGGGGGAGATTCGCATCGAGGTGCCGGTCGAACTCAGCCGCTGAGCGCGCGCGAGAGAATCTCCTCGACCCAGAGCGGGACGATCCGGCTGGCGGGGCCGACCCGGTGCTCGGAAAAGCTGCGCGAGGTGTCGCTGCCGCCAAGGTTCAGCTCGACCGTATGCGCCCCGGCGAAGGCCGCCTCCTGAACGAATCCCGCCGCCGGGTAGACCTGTCCCGAGGTGCCGATGGCGGCGAAGAGGTCGCAGCCACCGATGTGTTCGGCAATTTCATCCATGAAGTAGGGCATCTCGCCGAACCATACGATGTCAGGGCGGGTGGCGGGGCGGCCGCAGTCAGGGCAGGGATCGGCAGGACGCATGACCAGCGGCGCCGGCCAGCGCGCGCCGCAGGCGGCGCAGAGCGCGCCCTCCAGCGCGCCGTGCATGTGGATCGCCGCCGCGCCAGCCTTCTCGTGCAGCCCGTCGACGTTCTGGGTGACGAGAACCACCTCTCCCGTGTGTTCCTGCTGGAGGCGCGCCAGCGCTGCATGGGCGGCATTCGGCGCGGCCTCGGCGGCCTGCGCGCGGCGGGCGTTATAGAAGTCGTGCACCAGTTGCGGGTTGCGGGCGAATCCCTCGGGGGTCGCCACGTCCTCGATCCTGTGCTGCGCCCAGAGTCCTCCCTCATCGCGGAACGTGCCGAGTCCGCTCTCGGCAGAAATTCCTGCGCCGGTGAGGATGACGATCTTTTCTGCGGTGCTGCCCTGCGCTGCCATGGTGCCCCCAAAATTGCCTGCTGCGCTACGCGGGCCGCTTTGTATCGCCGCTGCCTTCGCGCTATCACGGGGCTCGAAGGAGACCCGCATGACCTACCGTATCCTCTTTGTCTGCCTGGGCAATATCTGCCGTTCCCCCTCGGCCGAGGGGGTGCTGCGCGCGATGGCCGAGGCACGCGGGCTCAGGCTCGAGATCGACAGCGCCGGAACCGGCGACTGGCACGTGGGCGAGCCGCCCTACGGCCCGATGCAGCGGGCGGCAAAGGCGCGGGGGTACGACCTGTCGGGTCTTCGCGCGCGTCAGGTCTCGCGCGAGGACTTTCATCACTTCGATTTGATCTTGGCGATGGACGAGGCGAACATGGCCAATCTCGAGGCGATCCGCCCGGCGGGCGGCGGGGCGGAGCTGGCGCTCTTTGCCGACTATGCCCCCGAAACCGGCGCCACCGAGGTACCGGATCCCTACTATACGCGGGATTTCGACGGGACGCTCGATCTGGTCGAGAGGGCCGCCGATGGGCTGCAGGCGCGACTGGCGCGCTGAGACGCTGTGGCTTGGCGGATGCGCCGGTTTCCCGAGCCTGTCCGCCGGGTGGACAGCGCCGCATTCCTGCGCCATGCAGACGCCAGGATTTGACGGCGCGACAAGCGCCGGAGCAGACAGGAGAGCACAATGGCCAACGGAACCTTCGCGGTGCTGATGCTGATCGGTGGCCTCACCGACATGGGGATGAACTATTGCGGCACGGCCGAGGGCTGCCTCGGGCCGAACGAGACGCAGCCGCGCGTGGCCTTCTCTCTGGGCAGCGTGGTCGAGCGCCAGGCCGAGGCCAAGGGCGAGGCCTACCTGCGCTATGACTTCGGGCGCAAGTTCGGGCCTTTCGGTCAGGCCATCGGCGTGTCGATGACCGAAGATGGCGAAGGCTGGCTCGGCTATGGCGCCACCTACAAGAAGAACTTCGGCTACAGCCCCTTCTATGCCGAGCTTCATCTCATGCCGGGGATTTACATGGACAACGGCGGCTTTGACCTCGGCGGCCCGCTCGAGTTCCGTTCGGGCATCGAGCTGGGCTACGAGTTCAACCAGGGATGGCGGGTCGGTCTCAGCTACGACCACCGCTCCAACGCCGACATCTACGACAACAACCCGGGCATCGAGACGGTGCAACTGCGGGTGAGCATCCCGACGCGCTGAGCGACGCACCGATTGCGTGCCGAGGGGGCGTCCGGTTCGGACGCCCCTTTTTGCGTGCCGTGGCCGATCGCCAACCTGCTGAAGGTCGGTTGCGTTCTGGTGCGGGATCCAGAAGAGGCGCCCAGCGAGATCTGAGGCAGCCGGACAAAACCAGAGGGCCGGAGCAATGCGCCCCGGCCCTCTGATCTTTCTTCAGGTGCTCCCCGGAAAACCGCACCGCCGCGGCGATGCGGGGCAGGGGTGCTTTGCCTCGGGCGGCTTACCCCAGCGCCGCGTCGCAGCGGGCGCAGGTGGATGCGTGGCTGTGGGTGCCGACGTCGGGGAGGATTTTCCAGCAGCGCTGGCACTTCTCGCCTTCGGCTTTCTCGAAGACCACGCCGACGTTCGGCACATCCGCCATCCGGAACGCCTCGGCGGGGGCGGGGTCGGCGGTGAGCGCGATGTCCGAGGTGATGCAGATGTCCTCGAAGGCCACCGTCTTCAGGGCCTCGAGCATCGCCGCGTCCTCGACATGGACCACCGGGAAGGCTTCGAGCGAAGCGCCGATGACCTTCTCGGTGCGCTGGATCTCCAGCGCCGCGGTGACGGCACGGCGGGCCATGCGGACCTTGCCCCACTTCTCGGCCAGCGCGGCGTTGCGCCAGTCGGCCGGGGTCTGCGGGAAGTCCTGCAGGTGCACCGAGCTCTGCTCGCCCGGGAAACGGTCCAGCCAGACGTCTTCCATGGTGAAGGGCAGCACCGGCGCGAGCCAGGTTGTCAGCCGGTGGAAGAGCAGGTCCATGACCGTGCGCGCGGCCTTGCGGCGGGCAGTGTCGCCGTCGCAGTAGAGCGCGTCCTTGCGGATATCGAAGTAGAAGGCCGACAGGTCCACGGTGCAGAAGGTGAAGACCTGCTGGAACACGTGCTGGAAGTCGTAGGCGCGGTAGCCTTCGCGCACCACGTCATCCAGTTCGGCGAGGCGGTGCAGCACCCAGCGTTCCAGCTCGGGCATGTCAGCCGGCTCGATCCGGTCGCTTTCCTCGAAGTGGCCAAGCGCGCCGAGCATGAAGCGCATGGTGTTGCGCAGGCGACGGTAGCTGTCGGCAACGCCCTTGAGGATCTCCGGCCCGATCCGCTGGTCGGCGGTATAATCGGTCTGGGCGACCCAGAGGCGCAGGATGTCGGCGCCGTACTGCTTGATGACCTCTTCGGGCACGATGGTGTTGCCGAGCGATTTGGACATCTTGTTGCCCTTCTCGTCCAGCGTGAAGCCATGGGTGACCACGTTGCGATAGGGCGCGTGACCAGTGGTGCCGACCGATTGCAGCAGCGAGCTGTGGAACCAGCCACGGTGCTGGTCGGTGCCTTCCATGTAGACGTCGGCGATGCCGTCCTTGGTGCCGTCGGCGCGGTCGCGCAGCACGAAGGCGTGGGTCGAACCGGAGTCGAACCACACATCGAGCACGTCGTAGACCTGCTCCCACTCATCGGCGTTGTACTCCGCACCGAGGAAGCGCTCCTTGGCACCCTCGGCATACCAGCAATCGGCGCCTTCGACTTCGAAGGCCTCGCAGATGCGCGCGTTGACTGCGGGATCGCGCAGCAGGAAGCCCTCGTCAGTGGGCAGGGCGCCCTTCTTGGTGAAGCAGGTCAGCGGCACGCCCCAGGCGCGCTGGCGCGAGAGCACCCAGTCCGGACGCGCTTCCATCATCGAGTGGAGGCGGTTGCGGCCCGACTGCGGCGTCCATTTCACCTGGTCGATGCAGGTGAGGGCGCGGTCGCGGATGGTCTTGCCGTTCTCGTCCTGCCCGTCGTTCACGTCGCGGTCGATGGCGGCAAACCACTGCGGCGTGTTGCGGAAGATCACCGGCGCCTTGGAGCGCCAGCTGTGCGGGTAGGAGTGGGTGACGCGGCCGCGCGCGATGATGCCGCCTGCCTCGACCAGCTTGGCGATCACGGCGGTGTTGGCCTTGCCTTCCTTGCCCTTGTTGTCGAAGACGGTCAGCCCGGCGAAGAACGGCACATGCGGCAGGAACTCGGAGTCCTCGCCGACGTTGTGGGTCATCCGGTCGATCCAGTTGCGCTTGACGAAGCACTCGTAGTCGTCGGCGCCGTGGCTGGGCGCGGTGTGCACAAAGCCCGTGCCGGCGTCATCGGTGACGTGCTCGCCGTCGATCATCGGCACCTCGTAGTCCCAGAATCCGTCTGCGCCGTCGATGCCGGCGAAGGGGTGGGCGAGGGTGAGGCTCGACAGCTCGTCCGCCGAGACGCCGCGCTTGCGCGCGACCATCTCGGGCGCGAGCCGGGCGGCCTTGAAGACGTCGCCGGCCAGCTTGTCGGCCACGACGTAGAGATCGCCCACCGAGCACCAGCATTCCTCGGGGGTCGCGGTGACCTCGTAGAGCCCGTATTCGATGGCAGGGTTGAAGGCGACGGCCTTGTTCGAGGGGATGGTCCAGGGGGTGGTTGTCCAGATCACCACGCGCGCCTTTTGCAGCTCCTCGGCCAGCAGTTCGGTGTCGGCCCCGGCATAGTCGTCATCCTCGCCCTGCGGCAGCGCCACATGGCCGCCCGAGACGATTTGGAACGGTACCCAGATCGTGTGCGACTTGTGGTCGTGGTACTCGATTTCGGCCTCGGCCAGCGCGGTCTTCTCGACCGGCGACCACATGACCGGCTTCGAGCCCTGGTAGAGCGTGCCGTTCATCAGGAACTTCTGGAACTCCTCGGCGATCACCCGCTCGGCGTGGAACGCCATGGTGAGATAGGGATCGTCCCAGTTGCCGGTGATGCCGAGGCGCTTGAACTCGTCGCGCTGGATGTCGACCCAGCCTTCGGCGAACTTGCGGCATTCCTGCCGGAAGTCGATGACCGGCACCTCGTCCTTGTTCTTGCCCTTCTTGCGGTACTGCTCCTCGATCTTCCATTCGATCGGAAGGCCGTGGCAGTCCCAGCCCGGCACGTAGCGCGCATCGTGGCCCATCATCTGGTGCGAACGGACGATCATGTCCTTGATCGTCTTGTTCAGCGCGTGGCCGATATGCAGGTGACCGTTGGCATAGGGCGGGCCGTCGTGCAGCGTGAAGGGGGTGCGGCTGCCGTCCTCGGCCTTGTCGCGGAGGCGGTCGTAGACGCCGATCTTCGCCCAGCGTTCCAGCCACTCGGGCTCGCGCTTGGGCAGGCCCGCGCGCATCGGGAACTCGGTCTTCGGAAGGTTCAGCGTGTCCTTGTAGTCAGGCGTCTGGGTGGTGGTGTCGGCGCACATGTTCTGCGGTCCCGGAAGTTATGTCGGATGTCTGAGAAAGGTCGGCGCGGCGGTCCATACGCCTTGTCCCGGCGGCTCTAGTTAACAGAGCGCCGGGCATGTAATTCGAATGATGATCGCAGTGCGGGGCATCATGGCCGCCTTATAGGCATCCGACTCGCGATGGTCCAGTGGTTGCACGCAGCCGCGAACTGCCGCGAAGGCGTCGGTCGGGCGCAGGGGAAATGCGCGGAAATCCCCCTTTGGACGCTAGGCAAACCGGCGCGGCGCCGCCGGTCCGCGAGCGGGGCGGCGGGGATGTGCCAACTGCGCGCGGATATCTGGCGGCGGGATGCCTGAAATTGCGTGCGGTTTGGAAAAGCGGGATCTCTCGGTGCGTATCGGGTTCTTATCCTCCAACGCGGCGCCATCCTGACACTCAACCGGTATCCGGCGGCCGCAACCGAACCCGTGGAGGCGTTATGGCCTATCGTGACCCCGGGCTGCCCGGTGGCAATCCCCGTGGTGGCTCATTCGGCTCGACCCTGAGGTCCGAGCCAGGACTGACCTTGGCGGACCCGCGCCACACAGAGAACACCGGTACGCTCACCGGGGGTCTGCTGATCGCGGTTCTCATGTTCCTCGGCCTGCTGGTCGGGGTTGGAACCCTGAGGGTTGGTGGGGTGGGTGAGTCCCCCGCCACCTCGGGACGCGGGGCCGCTGGCTCCGCCTCTGGGTGGAGCGGAGGGACCGAAGCCGCTGCACCCCCGGTAGCGCAGGCCTATTAGAGCCTGCGTCCTGTTGTGCTCCTCGCCCAAGAGCTGGGCCCGCCACCACTCACGGATGGTCCGGGCGAGGACGTCCTCCCAAGTGATGCCTCTCGTACCGGGGCATCCCTCAGGCCAGTGCCGACATATATCTCCTTACACGGCACTGGCCGCCCCCACACTTCCAGAAGCATCGCGCCCCAACTGCGAGCCAACGCAGGGCCGAGAATAGCGGCCCCGGATCGCATCAATGTGGGCGCGCCGGGCTCACCCCTTGCCGCTCTCCTTGATCACGAAGCCTGCCAGCGCGGTGCGGATGATCTCGCGGACCGAGGGGCGGTTGCGGCGGGTGAAGGGCAGGGGGCGGCAGACCTCGATCGCGGCCACGCCCACACGGGCGGTCAGCGCGCCATTCACCAGCCCTTCGCCGAAGCGGCGCGAGAGCTTGCCGAGGAGGCCGCCGCCGAGCACCGGCTCGAGCATGTCGTCCCCAACCGCCACGGCACCCGTGGCGACCAGATGCGACATGACTGCCCGCGTCAGACGCCAGCTGCCCAAGGTGCCCGAGCGCCCGCCGTAGATTTCGGCAATGCGGCGGATCATCCGCAGGTTGGAGGAAAGCGCCGCAACCACGTCGGCCAGCGCCAGCGGCACCAGCGCGGTCACCGTCGCCACCTGCCGGGCCGAGGCCTCAACCTCGCGCCGTGCGGCGGCGTCGAGCGGCGCCAGCAGCTCGTTTTCGGCAAGCCCGATCAGCCCCGAGGCATCGAAAACCTCGGCACCCCGCTCCTTCAGCCGCTCGCGCCCCCAGCGCGTGTCCTCGCGCCCGGCGTAGAGGTTCGAGAGCTGGTCGACCACCTTGCGCGCGGCCTTGAGGTCATCGGAAGCCAACGCCGCATCGGCGGCCCGGTGCAGCGCATCGACCTTGGCCAGCCGCGACATGGCGGCAAGCTCCTTGACCACGATTGCCAGTCCGACCAGCACCACCAGCCCCATCAGGACCGAGACCGCGAGCCCAAGCAGCGGCACCGAGGCGATGAGGTCCATGGCAAAGCGCCAGGCAGCGATGGAGATCAGCGCAGAAACCAGCGTGCCCGCGAGCGCCCAGAACCAACGCGCCAGCTTGGACGGCTGCCGCGCGGCCAGCGCCGCGGCGGTGGTCATCGCCTGTCCCTGCGGGCCGGGCAAATCCGGCTCGGGCACCGGCGGTGCTTCGGAGGGGCTCAGAGGCGGCTGTTGCTCGTCGAGGTCGAAAAGGATCGGGCCTTGCTTGCGCGGGCCTTCGGGCGGGAGATCGCTCATCCGCGGGCCTCCATGCTGCGGGTGGCGGGCGCCTCCCAGACGTAGAAAAGATCGGGCAGGCCTTCCTCGTTGGCCGAGCCGTCGCCACGCCGGGTCACGGCAAAGCCCGCGCGCTCGTAGAAGCGCTGGGCGCGGTCGTTGGCAAGGAAGGTCCAGAGTTCCAGCCGCTGCGCGGCGCGCTGGGCGTCGTGCAGGAGTGTCCGCCCGATGCCGTGACCCTGGGCGTCGGGCGTGACGAAAAGTGCGTGCACGTAAGAGCCTTCTCGCGCGAGGAAGCCCAGCAACGCGCCGCCGCGGGTTTCGGCCACGGTGACCCAGCCGCGCTCGATCATCGTGCCGGCGTGGGCGATATCCTCGGCGCCGCTGTGCAGCGCGGGCTTCCATTCATGCGCGGCAACCGCATCGGTGATCATCGCGCCGAGGCTGCCGGCGTCGGTGGGGCGGGCGGGGCGCAGCAGAGGGCTCACAGCCTGTCCCCCACGAGGAATTGCGCCGCCCGGTCGAGGCGGATGTGCGGCGGGCCCTCGCCGGGTTTCAGCGTCAGCGGGGCAGGGGCGAAGCGCATGATCTCGTAATCGGCGTCGAGCCAGCCGGTCGCCCCCTCGCGCGCCGGGGTCAGCAGATGCGCCGGATCCTCGGGCAGCGCACCGGGGTAGAAGGCGGCCTGCCGCCCGCGTGTGCCGTCGGGGCTGAGAAGCGTGCCGCGCACGCAGTCGAGCTCGCTGCCATTGTGCGGCAAGGTCTGCTCGACGGTGGCGCGCAGCGCGGCGATGGACATGGCCGCGGTCTCGGCCCCGGCAAAGCGTGCGCGGTCGCGCGCCTCGCGGGTCAGCGCTTCCATGATGGCGGTCAGCCGCGGGTGCTGGCTGTGGTGCAGGTGGTCGGCCTTGGTCGCCGCAAAGAGGATTTTCTCGACCCGCCGCCCGCGCAGGAGCTGCGTCAGCCAGGCGTTGGAGCCGGGGCGGAAGGCCTTGAGGATCCCCGCCATGGTGCGCCGCAGGTCGTCCAGCGCCGGCGGGCCGGCATGGATCGCGCCAAGCGCATCCACCAGCACGATCTGCCGGTCGATGCGCGAGAAATGATCGCGGAAGAAGGGCTTCACGATCTGGGCCTTGTAGGCCTCGAAGCGCCGCTCCATCTCGCGCCAGAGGCCCCGGCGTGCGGGGCTGTCCGGCTTCGGCATCGGCGCGAAGGTCAGCGCCGGGCTGCCGGCCCTCTCGCCGGGCAGCAGGAAGCGCCCCGGCGTGCAGTCGGAAAACCCCGCCTCGCGCGCCACGTGCAGCGCCGAGGTGAAGGCCTCGGCGAGCGCCTTGGCCTTGGGTTCGGAGAACTCCTCGTTGGGATCGACCTCGCCGAGCAGCTCCAGGAAGGGCTCGGAGCCGGGGCGCTGCGGAAGGCGCTTGAGGGTCTCCTCGGTCCACTGCTCGAAGCTCTGCTCCAGCAGGCCGAGATCGAGCAGCCACTCGCCCGGGTAGTCGACGATGTCGAGATGGATCGTCCGCGGCCCCTGCAGCCCGGCGAGAAGCCCTGTCGGGCGCACCTTGAGCGAGAGCCGCAGCTCCGAGACCGCGCGGGTGCTGTCGGGCCAGCGCGGTGCCCGCGCGGTCAGAGCAGAGAGGTGGCTCTCGTAGTCGAAGCGCGCCACGGTGTCGTCGGGCTGCGGCTGAAGGTAGGCGGTGAGGATGCGCGATTCCGCCTCGGCGGCGAGCTGCGGCATCCGCCCGCGGTCGAGCAGGTTGGCGACCAGCGAGGTGATGAACACCGTCTTGCCGGCGCGCGACAGCCCGGTCACGCCGATGCGCACGACCGGCTCGAAGAAGGTTTCCGACAGCGTGTCGGTGACGTTGCCGACCCCGCGGGTGAGCGTGTCGGCGATGGTTCCGATGACCAAGGCGGCGTCCCTCGTTCTGCGTTTCCCTAGAGATAGAGGCGCGGGGGGCGGGATGCCAGTGCCTCGGGGCCGGGTTGCGGGCAGGGCACTGCCCCTCTCTGCCTGCGGCGACTCCATCCCGGGATATTTGGACCAAGAAGAATGCGCCGGGTCGCGGCGGGGATTGATGGGCGCGCGGCGGCGCGCTAAGGGGCTGCCCATGCCCAGATACGCGCTTTTGGTGGAATATGACGGCGGGCCCTTCGCGGGCTGGCAGCGTCAGGCGGATCAGCCCTCGGTGCAGGGGGCGATCGAGGCTGCGCTGGCGAAACTCGAGAGCCGCGAGCACACCATAGCCGCCGCCGGGCGCACCGACGCGGGCGTGCACGCCCGCGGGCAGGTGGCGCATTGCGACATGCAAAAGGACTGGGATCCGTTCCGCCTTGGTGAGGCGCTGAACTTCCACCTCAAGCCCGCGCCCGTGGCGATCCGCGCCTGCGCCGCCGTCGCGGACGACTGGCACGCGCGCTTCTCGGCAACGGAGCGGCGTTACCTCTTCCGGGTGCTTGTGCGCCGCGCGCCCGCGACGCTGGAAACGGGGCAGGTCTGGCGAGTGATGAACAAACTGTCGCTCGAGGCGATGCGCGAGGGCGCGGCGCATCTCATCGGTCTGCACGATTTCACCACCTTCCGGTCGACCATGTGCCAGGCCGCCTCGCCAGTGAAAACGCTGGACGAGTGCCGGATCGAGCAGGTCGAGACCGGCGCAGGCAGCGAGTTCCATTTCCACCTGCGCGCCCGGAGCTTCCTGCACAACCAGGTGCGCTCGATCGTTGGCACGCTGGAGCGGGTCGGCGCGGGCAGCTGGGCACCTTCCGACGTTAGGGACGCGCTCGGGGCCGCCGACCGCGCCGCCTGCGGGCCGGTCTGCCCGCCGGATGGGCTCTACCTGATGGGGGTCGGCTACCCGGACGACCCGTTTGCGGGCTGATCCGCGCAAGGCGCTTGATTTACGCGGGGAAACCCGGCAAGAGCCTGCGCATGACGCAAGCGATCCGAATCCGACGAGCCTGAGCTCTCCCTTCCGTGCCCAATACGGGCGCGTGCCGTCGTTTGTCCGTCAGACACTCCCTTGAAAACTTGACTTGGCCCCGGGCCCTTGGCACCAATCGGGCCTCATTGCAGAGGAAGCCCCTATGATCCCCTCCGTCCTGCCGACCTATTCGCGCGCGCCGCTTCACTTCGTGAAGGGCGAAGGCTGCTGGCTGATCGAGGAGGACGGACGACGCTTTCTCGATCTCGGCAGCGGCATCGCGGTGAACGCGCTCGGCCATGCCCACCCCGCGCTGGTGGCGGCCTTGACCGAGCAGGCGGGCAAGCTCTGGCACGTGTCGAACCTCTACGAGATCCCGCAACAGCAGGCGCTGGCCGACAAGCTCGTGGCCGCCACTTTCGCGGACACGGTGTTCTTCACCAACTCCGGCACCGAGAGCTGCGAGCTCGCGGTGAAGATGGCGCGCAAGTACTGGTACGAAAAGGGGCAGCCCGAGAAGACCGACATCATCGCCTTCACCGGCTCGTTCCACGGCCGGTCTTCGGCGGGCATCGCGGCGGCGGGCTCCGAGAAGATGGTCAAGGGGTTCGGGCCGATCCTGCCCGGCTTCAAGCATCTGCCCTTTGGCGACATGGACGCGCTGGAGGCGGCCATCGACGCGCAGACCGGCGCCATCCTCATCGAGCCGATCCAGGGCGAGGGCGGCATTCGCCCGCTGCCCGACGATCAGCTGAAGGCGCTGCGCAAGCTCTGCGACGACAAGGACATCCTGCTGATCCTCGACGAGGTGCAATGCGGCATGGGCCGGACCGGGCGTCTCTTCGCCCATGAGTTCGCCGGTATCACGCCCGATATCATGATGGTCGCCAAGGGCATCGGCGGCGGCTTCCCGCTCGGCGCGGTGCTGGCCACCGAAGAGGCCGCTTCTGGCATGACCGTCGGCACCCATGGCTCGACCTATGGCGGCAACCCGCTGGGCTGCGCCGTCGGCGGCGCGGTGATGGACGTGCTGACCGAGGGCGGATTCCTCGATGAGGTGGGCCGCAAGGCCGGCCTGCTGAACCAGAAGCTTGAGGGCCTCGTCGCGGCGCATCCGCAGATCTTCGAGGAGGTCCGCGGCCAGGGGTTGATGATCGGCCTCAAGACCAAGGTCGCCCCGGCGGACTTCGTCAAGGCCGGCTACGACAAGCTGGTGATCACCGTGCCCGCCGCGGACAATGTCGTGCGCCTTCTGCCGGCGCTCACCATCACCGAGGAAGAGATCGCCGAGGCCGTAGACCGTCTCGACGCCACCGCCACCGCTCTGGAGGTTGCCGCCCAGGTGACCGCCTGAGGACTGCCTGAGTTTCTTCTAGGCCAAGATATCCCGGGGGAGTTCGCGCGCCGCGCGGACGGGGGCAGCGCCCCCAACCCCGGCCCAACAAAAAGACCCGACAGATGAACCATTTTCTCGACATTCACAAAACCGACCCGGCGGACCTGCGGGGGATCATCGACAGCGCCAAGGCAATCAAGGACAGCCGCAACGGCCGCCCCAAGGCCATGGCCGATGACGAGACCCCGCTCGACGGGCGCATGGTGGCGCTGATCTTCGAGAAGCCCTCGACCCGAACCCGCGTCTCCTTCGACGTCGGTGTGCGCCAGCTGGGCGGGCAGACCATGGTGCTCTCGGGCAACGACATGCAGCTCGGCCATGGCGAGACCATCGCCGACACCGCCCGGGTGCTGTCGCGCTTTGTCGACATGATCATGATCCGCACCTTCGACGAGGCAGTGCTGACCGAGATGGCCGAGTTTGCGACGGTGCCGGTGATCAACGGTCTCACGGACCGCACCCACCCCTGTCAGATCATGGCCGACATCCTCACCTTCGAGGAGCACCGCGGCCCGATCAAGGGGAAGAAAGTTGTCTGGTGCGGCGACGGCAACAACGTCTGCTCGTCCTTCCTGCATGCCGCCGGGCGCTTCGGCTTCGACCTGACCTTCACCGGCCCGGTGCAGCTCGATCCCGAGATGGAGTTCGTCGGGCTGGCGCGCAACGAGGGCGCCAGCATCACCATCGAGCGCGACCCCTTCAAGGCGGTCGAGGGCGCCGACCTGATCGTGGCCGACACCTGGGTGTCGATGCATGACGCACAGAGCGCCAAGGAGCGGCGCCACAACATGCTGCGCCCCTACCAGGTGAACGAGAAGCTGATGGAGGCCGCGGGCAAGGACGCGCTCTTCATGCACTGCCTGCCGGCGCACCGCGGCGAGGAAGTCACCTCGGAGGTGATGGACGGACCGCAGTCGGTGATCTGGGACGAGGCGGAGAACCGTCTGCACGCGCAGAAGGCGATCATGCGCTGGTGTCTCGGCGCGTGATGCGTCGGGCACGGGGAGGGGGCTCTGCCCCCGCTCGCCTGAGGCCAGTCTCGCCCGGCGTATTCTGAAAGAGAGGAAGCCGGGCGGCAGCGCCCGGTTTCTTGCGTCTTGGGACACGCTATTCCCAAGCATGGGGGACGCACAGTGCATGTGCATCGCGGACCCGTATCGGCGGCTTGCCCGGGGCTCTGGTATCGCTATCTTCCGCAGCAGAAGCACAGGAGGCTGGCATGGCAGACCCGCGGATCGGCATTTACGGATTGGGCACGATGGGGGCGGCGCTGGCGCTCAACATGGCCGACAAGGGCATCGACATCGCCGTGTCGAACCGCAGCGATGCGCCTATCGCGGAGTTCATGACCCGCGCCGCGCCCTTCGCGGCGCATGTGACCGCTCTAGACACGCTGGAAGAGCTGATCGCCGCGTTGCCAAGACCGCGGCTCTTGCTGGCGATGATCCCCTCGACAGCGCCGATGGATGAATTTCTCGCGCAGGTGATCCCGCTGCTCGCGACAGGCGACACGGTGATCGACGCCGGCAATGCCGATTTCCACGCCACCCGCGCCCGCAGCGCCCAACTCGCCGAGCACGGGCTGCATTTCGTCGGCCTCGGCGTGTCGGGCGGCGAAGAGGGCGCGCGGCATGGGCCCTCGATGATGTTCGGCGGCTCCGAGGAGAGCTGGGCCGGGCTGCAGCCGATCCTGTCGAAGATCGCCGCGCAGTTCGATGGTGCCCCCTGCGCCGACCGCATGGGGCCGGACGGGGCTGGGCACTTCGTAAAGACGGTGCACAACGGCATCGAATATGCCGACATGCAGATGATCGCCGAGGTCTACGACCTGCTGCGCCATGGCGCGGGCCTGTCGCCAACAGAGGTCGGCGCGCAGTTCGCCCGCTGGAACGACGGCCCGCTGGAGAGCTACCTCTTCGAGATCACCGGCACAGTGCTCTCCTACGACGACCCGCTGGGACATGGGCCGATGGTGGATGCCATCCTCGACAGGGCGGGGCAGAAGGGCACCGGCCGCTGGACCGCCATTGAGGCCGTGCAACTCGGCCAGTCGGCGACAATGATCGAGGGGGCCGTCGCGGCGCGGGCCTGGTCCGCCGAGAAGGACCTGCGCGAGGTTGCGGGCGCGGCGTTCGGCTCTGATCGGGCCAGTTTTGCGCCGGACTTCGAAGAGTTGGAGGCGGCGCTGTTGGCGGCGCGTATCCTCGAATACGCGCAGGGCTTCCGCATCCTCGCAGCCGCCTCTGCCGAATACGGATGGCAGCTCGACTTTGCCCGCATCGCCGAGATCTGGCGCGCCGGCTGCATTATCCGGGCGCGGCTTCTGGACGACATCTCTGCCGCCTTCCGCGAGACTCCGCCCGAAGGGCAACTCTTCCTCGCGCCGCGCTTTGCGCCGGTGCTCGAGGCGGGCATCCCGGCGTTGCGGCGGCTGGTCTCGGGGGCGATCGCGGCGGGCTATCCGCTGCCGGTGCTCGGCTCGGCGCTGGAGTTCTGGGACACGCTGCGCCAGCCACGCGGCACGGCGGCGCTGATCCAGGCGCAGCGGGATTTCTTCGGCCGCCACGGCTTCGACCGGGTGGATGGCAAGGAGGCGCACCACGGTCCCTGGTGGAACTGACCTCGCTCCGGCACAGGCCGTTTTCCGGTTCGCGTCTGGCCGATCCATCCTTCCGGTCTATCTGACCGCTGTAGACGGGCCACGGTCCCGTGCCGGTTTTGTGGTGGGGCGCGACCGATGCCTTGAATTGGTCGGACAAGCCGCGCAGCATCCGCGAAGGCGGGATCGCGGCGCGGCTGCGCCGCGCGGACCGCAGGATGACCTAACATGAGGAAAAGACCATGCATTTGCCCATCCTGTCCCGGCTGACCGGCGCTCCGGCGGTCATCGCCCTCGGCCCGCTCCTCATCGCCGCCTGCACCCATTCCGCGCCGCCGCAGACCTCCGGCCCGACCGGCGGGGGCGGGATGTCCGCAGAAGTCACCGAACTTGCCATCGCCTGCCGTCACGACGAGGCGCTCGCCGCGCTCGACCAGCTTGATGCGGCGATGGGCGGCAGCACCAGCGCCTCGGAGCTGCAGAGGGTCGTGGTGCTGCGCAACGCCCGGGACACGATGGGCGCCGCACGTGTCCTGCGCGAGCGCAACGCCCGCGCCGATGTCACCGCCGACGAGGCGGTCAATTCCGGCACCGCGGTGGAGAACGAGCTGGAGATGATCCGTTCGGAGCGCGCAGCGCGCACCGGCAGCCGCACCTGCGGGTGATCCCCGTCCGCTGACACGCTTCCGGTCGCCGCACCGAGCTTGGACTGTGGTATCATTCTACCCGGGAGGATGCGGGCCGGATCGGCCTGCGTTGTGCAGAGGACGACCCGTGAGTCCTACCCGGGAGGACTCGGTATGCCGACATTCATAGTGACGGGGTGCTACACGGCGGCGGCCCTCAAGGGCATGATCGCCAATCCCAGCGACCGCGAAGAGGGCGCGCGCTCGGTGGTCGAGGCGGGCGGCGGCAAGATGCTGTCCTTCTATGCCACGACCGGACCGACCGACTGGATGGTGATCGCGGAGGTCTCCGACGTGCATGACCTGCTGGCCAGCCTCATCGGGGTCGGAGCCTCGGGCATGGTGAGCAACATCCAGACCGTCCGGGCCTTTTCGGCGCAAGAGCTGATGGAGATGCAGAAGAAAGCGGGCAAGGCGGCGCAGGCCTACAAGTCGCCTGCCTGAGCAAGGCCGGGGCGGCGCTGCGCCGCCCCGCCGGACGGGACGCGGGCGTCAGCTGCGGATCACCGCGCCCGGGTTCATGATCCCCACAGGGTCCAGCGCCGCCTTGATGGCGCGCATGGCGGCCAGCTTGGCCGGGTCGGCGTAGCGCTCTAGATCGTCGACCTTCAGGCGGCCGATGCCATGCTCGGCGCTGACCGAACCGCCCATCTCGTGGACGAGATCGTGCACGCAGCGCTGCACATCGGCGCGGACATCGACGTAGTCCTGCTTCTTCCGGCCCTTCGGGGGGAAGACATTGTAGTGCAGATTCCCGTCGCCGAGGTGGCCGAAGCAGTTGACCCGGAATTCGCCGAGTTCTGCCAGCCTTGTCAGCCCGGTCTCGATGAATTCGGGCAGGGCGCTCAGCGGCAGCGAGACGTCATGGCTGGCGATGGCGCCGATGTGGCGGTTGGCCTCGGGGATGCGCTCGCGGATGTCCCAGAATTGCTGTGCCTGCGCCTCGGACTGGGCCACCAGCCCGTCACTGACGAGGCCTGCCTCCATGCCGGCGGTAAAGAGGGCCTCGAGCGCCGTCTCCGGGTCCATGCCCTGCGCGAGGCCGAGCTCGACCAGAACGCACCACGCCGGTGCTTCGGCGAAGGGTTGGCGCACCTCGGGGAGCGCCTCGGCAAGGAAGTCGAACCCCATGCGCCCGATGAGCTCGAAGGCGCTGACCATCTCGCCGAGCTGTTCGCGGGCCAGCGCCAGCAGGCTGAGCGCGGCGGCGGGGCTTTCGACGGCGAGCAGCGCGGTGCCGGTGGCGGCGGGCACTGGAGAGAGCTTGAGCGCGGCGGCGGTGATCACCCCCAGCGTGCCCTCGGCGCCGAGCAGCAGCCCGCGCAGGTCGTAGCCGGTGTTGTCCTTGCGCAGCCGCTTCAGCCCGTGCCAGATCGTGCCGTCGGGCAGCACGGCTTCCAACCCGAGCACCTGCTCGCGGGCATTGCCGTAGCGCAGGACGTTGACGCCGCCGGCGTTTGTCGAGAGCAGCCCGCCGATCCGCGCGGTGCCCTCGGAGGCGAGCGAGAGCGGGAAAAGGCGGTTCCGCTCCAGCGCGGCAGCCTGCACGTCGGCCAGCACCGCGCCGGCCTCGGCGACAAGCACGTTCTCCTCGGGGTAGGTGGCGCGTATGGCCGTCATGCGCTCGAGCGAGAGGATCAGCGGGGCGGGGCCGTCGGGGGCGATCTGCCCGCCGACGAGCCCGGTGCCGCCTCCGTAGGGCAAGAGGCCGACGCGGGCCGCGTTGCAGGCGCGGGTGATGGCCGAGACCTCTTCGACGGTGCGCGGCAGCGCCACCCAGCCCGAGATGCCCAGCCAGCGGCCGCGCGGCTCTTCGAGGTAGCGCGGCTCGGTACGGCGCAGCGTGCCCTCGGGCAGCGCGCGGCTCAGGGTCTCGGCAAAGGCGTCATCGGCGGGATTGAGGGGCATTGCGGTCTCCGTTGTCTGTGCCGGTGATAGCGGCCTGATCGGCAAAGCCAACCCCTGCGGCGCGGGCGCGGCGGTAGAGCGGGGTCATCAGCAGCGGGGTCAGGAACATGGGCACCTGGTAGCAGCCGATGAACAGCAGCAGCGGGTCGGTCACCTGCGCCGGCAGGGCGACGAGGAAGATGCCGATGTTGCGGTTGCCGGCGATCATCGCCAGCGCGTCCAGCGCCTCGCCGCCCCCGCTGCGTCCGCCGCGCCCGCGTAGCCAGAGGATCAGCGCCTGCGGGCCAAGGTTCGCGGCAAAGGCCAGGGCCATCCAGCCTGCCAGCTCGAGCGGGCGCTCCAGCAGGGCGGGGCGGATCTCGGAGGTGAGGGCAAGCACGATGGTGGTCATCAGCAGCGCCGAGGCGCCGTCGAGCTGGGCGAGGGCCGCGGGGCCGGGGCGCGGCAGCAGGCGCGGGCGGAGCGCGAAGGCCAGCCCGGTCGCTGCGAGGATGACCAGCAGCAGCTTCAGCGCGGCGCCGAGAATGCCCGCAGCACCGCCGAAGGCAGGCAGCAGGGCGAAGACCGGCAGGGTGGTGGCGGGCAGGATCAGCATGCCGAGGATCAGCATGCGCAGCGCCGGGCCGGGCGCTCCGCCGACCATGAGCGTCAGGTTCGGGCTGCTGGCCAAAGGTGCCGCGGCCATGAGCAGGATCAGCGCCAGCGCCGCGGGGCTTTGCAGCAGGCCGAAGGCGGCGGCGAGGGCGATCAGGACCAGCGGGCAGAGCAGCTGGAAGACCAGCAGCGCCCCCAGCGTGCCGCGCAGGTGATGCACCGCGCCGAGCGCCGCGCGCGGGCCGATGCGCAGCGCCGCGACGAAGAGCATCAGCGCGACCAGCTCCGACAACCACGGCCGCACGACCTGCGCCGCCTGCGGCAGGGCGATGCCGAAGGCGAGGCCGATGAGCATGAGCCAACGGGCATGGCGGGCGAGGAACGGCAGGAGGCGCATCGCGGGCAGGTCTTACGAGAAGCGGTCCGGCGCGAAGGGCGCGAGATCCATGTTGGGCCTCTGCCCCGCAACCAGTTGCGCCAGCAGCCGTCCGGTCTTGGGCCCCGCGGTGAGGCCGACGTGATCGTGTCCGAAGCCGACGTAGGCGCCCGCGAGGCCCGGCGCGGCGCCGATCACAGGCAGCGAGTCGGCGATCGAGGGGCGGTGTCCCATCCATTCCACCTCGCGCGCCCAGGTGAGCCCCGGCATCGCCTTGCGAATGGAGCGGCGCAGCAGGTCGAAGGGCGCGGCGGAGGGCGGTGCGTCGAGCCCGCCGAATTCGACGATCCCGGCCAGGCGCAGGCGGCCTTCCATCGGGGTGGCGACGAACTTCTGCGCGGCGAACATGACGGGGGACTTCGGCATGACCGAAGGCTCCCAGAGTTCGAGGTGGTAGCCGCGCTCGCTCTCCAGCGGCACTTTGAGGCCAAGGCGCCTTGCCAGCGGGCCGGACCAGACGCCGGTGGCGACCACCGCGGCATCGCAGGGCAGGGTCTCGCCGCCGATTCTG
This sequence comes from Salipiger sp. PrR007, assembly GCF_010499845.1. Classification (NCBI taxonomy): domain Bacteria; kingdom Pseudomonadati; phylum Pseudomonadota; class Alphaproteobacteria; order Rhodobacterales; family Roseobacteraceae; genus Salipiger; species Salipiger sp. PrR007. Next base: position 117,342 of record NZ_JAAGOZ010000011.1, read on the forward strand.
AGGCCGCTCAACCTGCCGCCCTCCTCGACGAAATCCCGCACCTCGCCGATCACCAGCCGCGCGCCGAGGGTCTGGGCATGGGCGGCAAGGTCCTTCACGTAGTGCCCCGGGTCGGTGATGCGGCCGTGGTTCGGCTGGCGCACGCCGAGGGTGAAGTCGGCGCTCATCGCCGGGTCGTAGGCCTGGAAAGCGCCGTGCTCGAGCACCTCGTGCGCATAGCCGAGATCGCTCCGGGTCTTCCAGCCGAAGGCATCGGCCTCGAAGGCCGCGCGGTCGGGATAAGCAAAGACGTAATCCGACGGGATGAGCCATTTCTCTGCCGGGGTGCCGCCGGCGAGCGCGAGGTGATCCGCGAGGCTGTCGCCGAGCAAGGGCGCGATGGCGCGGGCGCGGGTCAGGGCGGCCTCGGCGTTCGCATGGGACATGTAGCGCATCAGCCAAGGCATCAGCCTGGGCAGGTAGGACCAGCGCAGGAACAGCGGCTGGTCGGGGTCGAGCAGCATTTTCGGCGCCTTTTTCCAGAGCCCCGGCCCGGTCACCGGCAGCACCCCCGCCGCGGCGAGCACCCCGCCATTGCCGTGGCTGGTGCCCGAGGCCGGGCCTTCGCGGTCGATCAGCACCACCTCGTGCCCGGCGCGGCGCAACTCGATCGCCGTGCTCACACCCACGATGCCCGCGCCGATCACCGCCACCGTCTTCGTCATCATCCGTACCCCGTTCGTGCGTCGGCGCCATAAGGCGACGTCGGGGGAGCATGTGCAAGGGGGCGCGTGGGACTAGTGCGGGAACCAGGCCGCCGCCGAGGCAACGCGGCCATGTTCGAGGTAGAAATCGTCGAGCTGCGGCGGGGCGTAACCGGCGTCCTGCAACTGCACATGGGCCTGTCCGCGGTGGTGGATCTGATGCTGGAAAAGGTGCAGCAGCAGCGGCTGGACCGTCTCGTGCACCGGACCGGAGCGGCGCTGGGTGAGGCGGCTTTCCCTCAGCGTCTCGGGGGTCAGCGCCTCGCAGAGGGCGAGCAGGCGCAGGTCGGTCTTTGCCTGCTCTTCGGCGAGCTTTGCCGGGTCGTCGATCTGCGGGCGGTTCCAAAGCGAGAGCCCAAGCCCGCCGCGCTCCAAGGCGTCGATGTAATAGAGGTCGACCAGAAGGATGTGGTTCATCGTCAGGCTGAGCGAGGGGAAGAAGCCGGGGCGGGGGTCGGTGAACTCCTCCTCGGTGAGCGCCGCGAGCACGGTGTAGAGCGTCTCGTTCGCCCAGGCGTTGTTGCGGGCCATCAGGGTGAAGGGCGTGGGCGCATGCATGGCGGATCCTCCGGGTGCCTGAGAGGAGCTTAGCGCAACAGAGGTGGGCGGCAAAATGATCATGCGGGTCGGCCCGGCGCCTTCACCCGCCCCGCGCAAACGACAAGGGCCGGGGCTTTCGCCCCGGCCCGGAAGTCTCAGTCCAGGTGGCTCACATCGCGTCGCGGAACAGCGCCTCGAGGTTTTTCTCGGTCAGCTCGACGGGGTTGCCGCCGCAGGACGGATCCTTGATCGCGCCCTTGACCAGCTCGGGGATCGCCGCCTCGGTCACGCCGAGCGCGGTCAGCCCCTTGGGCACGCCGAGGCTGTCGTTGAACTCATCCACGAAGGCGCAGAAGCCGTCGAAGCCGCCCTCGATGCCGAGATAGCCCGCCGCCTTGTCAAAGCGCTCGCGGATGGCGTCCGCGTTGAATTTCAGCACCGCGGGCATGCAGACCGCGTTGGTGGTGCCGTGGTGGGTGCCGAAGACCGCGCCGATGGGGTGGCTCATCGCGTGGATCGCGCCGAGACCCTTCTGGAAGGCGGTGGCGCCCATGGCGGCGGCGCTCATCATCTGGGCGCGCGCCTCGATGTCGCTGCCGTCGGCATAGGCGCGGGGCAGGTACTCGATCACCAGCCGCATGCCTTCGAGCGCGATGCCCTGCGACATCGGATGGTAGTGCGGCGAGGAGAAGGCCTCGACGCAATGGGCAAAGGCGTCAAGCCCGGTTCCGGCGGTGATCGCCTTGGGCATGCCGACGGTCAGCTCCGGATCGCAGATCACCACGGCAGGGAGCATCTTGGGATGGAAGATGATCTTCTTCTCGTGGGTCTCGGAGTTGGTGAGCACGCCGGCGCGGCCGACCTCGGAGCCAGTGCCCGCGGTGGTCGGCACGGCGACGATGGGGGCGATGGCGTCGGCATCGGCGCGGGTCCACCAGTCGCCGATATCCTCGAAGTCCCAGACGGGCCGCGACTGCCCGGCCATGAAGGCCACGCATTTGCCCAGATCGAGGCCGGAACCGCCGCCGAAGGCGATGACGCCGTCGTAACCGCCGGCGTTATAGGCCGCCACGCCTGCGGCAAGGTTGCGCTCGTTGGGATTGGGATCGACGTCCGAGAACAGACCGCAGTCGATGCCCGCCTTTTCCAGCACCGCGATGGTGCTCTCGGTGACCGGCAGCGCGGCAAGGCCGCGGTCGGTGACCAGCAGCGGTTTGGTGATGCCGGCCTGCGCGCAGGCGGCGGGCAGTTCCGCGATGCGGCCCGCGCCGAACTTGATGGCGGTGGGGTAGGACCAGTTGGCGGTCAGGCTCATTTCGTCACCTTCTTGAGATGGTAGGACTTGGGGCGGGTGAGGTTGTGGTAGCCGATGACCGACAGGCCGCCGCCGCGACCGGTCTGCTTGCAGCCGGTCCAGCAGAGCCCCGGATCGAGATAGTCGGCGCGGTTCATGAAGACGGTGCCGGTCTCGATGGCATCGCCGACCGTCTGCGCGCGCTCCACGTCCTGCGTCCAGAGCGACGCGGTCAGGCCAAAGGGGCTGTCGTTCATCAGCGCGATGGCCTCGGCGTCGTCCTTCACCTTCATGATGCCGACCACCGGGCCGAAGCTCTCGTCGCGCATGACGCGCATATCGTGGCTGACGTTCGTCAGGATCTGCGGCGTCAGATAGGCGGCGCCGTCATCCTCGGGGAAGGTGTCTATATGGGCCTTGGCCCCCATCTCGAGCGCCTCTTTGATCTGCGCGCGGACTTCCTCGGCAAAGCGGACGTTGGCCATCGGTCCGATGGTGGTCGCCTCATCCAGCGGGTTGCCGAGCTTGTAGCCCTTCACCACCGCCACGGCCTTCTCGACGAAGGTGTCGAAGAGGCTCTCGTGGACGTAGATGCGCTCGATCCCGCAGCAGCACTGGCCGGAGTTGAACATGGCGCCGTCAATCAGCGTGTCGACAGCGGCATCCACATCCGCATCTTCCATCACGTAGCCCGGATCCTTGCCGCCGAGCTCGAGCCCGAGTCCGGTGAAGGTGCCCGCCGCGGCGCGTTCGATGGCCTTGCCGCCGCCGACCGAGCCGGTGAAGTTGACGAAGTTGAAGATGCCCTCGGCGATCAGGGCCGAGGTGGTGTCATGGTCGAGATACAGGTTCTGGAAGACCGCCTCGGGCACGCCGGCCTTGTGGAAGGCATTGGCCAGCCGCTCGCCCACGAGCAGCGTTTGCGTGGCGCCCTTCAGAACCACGGTGTTGCCCGCGATGAGCGCCGGGGCCACGGTGTTGATCGCGGTCATATAGGGGTAGTTCCACGGCGAGACCACGAAGACCACGCCATGCGGCACGCGCTTGATGTAGCGCTTGAAGGTCGCGTCCTCGCCGACCTCGATGTCCGCGAGCGCGCCCTCGGCGATCTCGGCCATGTAGGAAGCGCGCTCGTTGAAACCGCCGAACTCGCCACCGTAGCGGACCGGGCGGCCCATCATCTGCGCCAGCTCAGGGACAATCTGGTCGTTCTGCGCGCCGATCTCGGCGACGCCCTTCATCACCAGCTCGATGCGCTCGGCGAGCGGACGGGCAGCCCATTCCGCTTGCGCGATGCGTGCCGAATTCGCGGCGTCGCGGGCCATGTCGAGGGTCAGGGTCTCGCGCGTTGCAAAAACCGAGCCGTCGATGGGAGAGATATTCTTCAGGGTTGTCATGGAAGCCTCCTCAGGCGCGCTCGAAGCCGCGCGCCAGCTCGTAGTCGGTGACCGCCTTGTCGAAGTCCTGCTGTTCGACGCGGGCGGCATGGGCGAAATGTTCGATGACGGTCTCGCCGAAGGCGTCGCGCAGCATTTTCGAGCTGGCAAACGCCTCGATGGCGGCGCGCAGCGTATTGGGCACATCCGGCACGTCGTCCATGCCATAGACGTCGCCCTGCGCGGGGGCAGGCAGCTCGAGCTTTTCCTCGATCCCGGCAAGACCCGCGGCCAGCTGCGCGGCGCAGGCGAGATAGGGGTTCATGTCCGAGCCGGGAATGCGGCATTCGATGCGCACGCCCTTGGTGTCCTCGCCGACGAGGCGGAAGCCCGCGGTGCGGTTGTCCACCGACCAGGCGGTTTTGGTGGGCGCGAAGGTGCCGGGGGTGAAACGCTTGTAGCTGTTGATGTAGGGCGCAAGGAAAAGCGTCACGTCGGGCGCGTATTTCAGCAGGCCCGCAACGTAATGCTGCATGGTCTGCGACATGCCGTGCGCGCCGTCCTTGTCGTAGAAGGCGTTGTCGGAGCCGCGGAACAGCGACTGGTGGATATGCGCGGCGCTGCCGACCTTGTCGGCGTGCCACTTGGCCATGAAGGTGGCGCCGTGGCCTTGCTGATGGGCGATTTCCTTGACCGCGTGCTTGGAAATCGCGTGGTGGTCGGCGCAGGTCAGCGCGTCGGCGTAGCGGATGTTCAGCTCTTCCTGACCGTGCTCGGCCTCGCCCTTGGTGCATTCCACCGGCACGCCCATGGCGTAAAGGTGGTTGCGCACCGGGCGCAGCACGTATTCCTCGCGGCTGGTGAGCTGGATGGAATAGTCCTGGTTGTAGGGCGAGAGCGTCTCGAGATCGCGCCAACCGCTGTGACGGATCTCGTCGTACGACCGGGCGTAGAGGAAGAACTCCAGTTCGGTCGCCATCATCGGGGTGAGACCCATGGCCTCGGCGCGGGCAACCTGCTTTTGCAGGATCTGACGCGGCGACTCGGCGGCGGGGTGGCCGTGATGGTCGAGCACGTCGCACAGGATCATCGCCGTGCCCTCGAGCCAGGGCACGGGACGCAGCGTGGCGAGGTCGGGCTTCATCACGTAGTCGCCGTAGCCCGAGGCCCAGCTGGTAGATGCGAAGCCCTCGGGGGTGCTCATCACGAGGTCGGTGGCGAAGAGATAGTTGCAGCAATGCGTTTCCTCGATCGCATGCTCGAGGAAGTTGGAGACGTGGAAACGTTTGCCCTGCAGACGACCCTGCATGTCCACGACGCAAACGAGGACGGTGTCGATCTCGCCGGCGCGCGCGGCGTTTTTCAGGTCGTCTAGGGTCAGGGGGGCGGTCATTCCGCGGGCTCCTTGCTGGGCTTTTACGTGTCGCCGCGCGCGGGCGCGGAGATTTGATCAAATTATGATGGCAGATTTATGCGAGGGGATCGGCCCCCGCAATAGCTGAGCGGGGGCCAAAGGGGGTGCGACGGCACGCCTCAGAAGTTGTAGGGCGGGCCGGCTTGGTTGATGACGCCGTTGTACTCTTCGAAGATCGAGACGACCTTGGCGTGGACTTCGCTTTCCTGGGCGATCTCTTTCCAGAAGGCCTTGGCGGCGTTCTCGACCTCGGCCCATTCTTCCGGCGGCACCGAGCGCAGCTGCAGCTTGTCGCCGGTGGCGCGCAGCTTGGCCTCGCCGCCCCAGTACCACTGGTTGCGATAGGTGTCTGCGGCCTTGATCCCCGACATGACCAGCGTCTTGAGGTGCTCGGGCAGGTCGGCCCAACGCTGCTGATTGACGAAGATCGAGCCAATCCAGGCGCCGGAAATGTTGTTGGTCAGGAAGTAATCGGTGACGTTCGCCCAACCGACGGTGTAATCCTCGGTGATGCCCGACCAGGCCATGCCGTCAAGCTCGCCGGTCTGCACCGCGACTTCCGCATCCTCGTAGGGGATGTTCACCGGGACCACGCCGAATTGCGCCAGGAAGCGCCCGGCGGTGGGGAAGGTGTACAGCTTCAGCCCGTCGAGATCGGCAAGGCTGGTGATCTCTTTCTTGGTGTTGAAGTTGCACGGGTCCTGACCGGCGGCGGAAAGCCAGGTCACGCCGACCTTTTCGTATTCCGAGCGCCAGATATCGGCGAGCCCGTATTGCTCGAAGAGCACCGGCACGTCGAGGATGTGCTTGGTGGCAAACGGGAAGTAGCCGCCGAAGACGCGCATCGGGGTGGGCGAGGCCATGGAGTCGTCGTCCGAGTGCACGGCGTCGATGGTGCCGCGCTGCAGCGCCTGGAACAACTCGCCGGTGGGCACGATCTGGTCGGCGTAGTAGAGCTCGATCTCGAGCTCGCCCTGGGCGGCGGTGTTGATGTAATCGACGATCGGCTTGGTCACCTGTTCGCCGAGGGCAGCGCCCGCATAGGTCTGGAAGCGCCACTTGATCGGCTCCTGCGCGCGGCCGATGGAGGGCGCCGCGAGCGCAGCCGGAGCGGCCAGTGCGGCACCGCTCAGGATCTTGCGTCGTGTCAGGGTCATTTTGTCTCTCCTGTTGCGTGGTTGAGGTTTGCGCCCCGTTTCGCGGGGGTCTCGTTGTTAATTGTTGTAGACGAGGTCCGGCAGCCACAGGGCCAGCTCGGGGAAGATCATGATGATCGCCAGCACCACGGTCATCACCGCCACGAAGGGGATGATCGAGGTGTAGATGTCGCGCAGGCCGATCTGCGGCGGGGCCATGGCGCGCATGAGGAAGAGGTTGTAGCCGAAGGGCGGGGTCATATAGGCGATCTGGCAGGTGATGGTGTAGAGCACACCGTACCACACCAGGTCGAACCCGAGGTGCCCGACCAGCGGCACGTAGAGCGGGGCCACGATGACCAGCATCGCCGTGTCGTCGAGGAAGGTGCCCATGACGATGAAGCTCAGCTGCATCAGGATGAGGATCATCCATGGCGAGAGGCCAAGCTTCTCGGTGAACAGCTCCTCGATTGCGCTGACCGCGCCCAGCCCGTCGAACACCGCGCCGAAGGCGAGCGCCGCGAGGATGATCCACATGAACATGCACGACACGCCCAAGGTGTTGCGCACCGAGTTCTCGAAGACCTCGCGGGTCATCCGGCCCTTGAGCACCGCCGCGACAAAGGCTGCGACCGCACCGATGGCCGAGCTTTCAACCAGCGAGGTCCATCCGCGTACGAAGGGCACCATCATCACGAAGAAGATCACCAGCGGCAGCAGCCCGGCGCGCAGCAGGCGCAGCTTCTCGGCCATGGGAATGTCGCGGTCGGCCTTGGGCAGGATCGGGCCGAGCTCGGGGTTCAGCTTGCAGCGGATGACGATGTAGATGACAAAGGCCGCCGCCATCAGCAGGCCGGGGATCACGCCTGCAAGCCAGAGCTGGCCGACCGGCTGGCGGGCGATCATCGCATAGAGCACCAGCACCACCGAAGGCGGCACGAGAATGCCCAGACTCGATCCCGCCTGGATCACCCCGGTGACCATGCGCTTGTCGTAGCCGCGCTTCAGCAGCTCGGGCAGCGCGATGGTGGCGCCGATGGCCATGCCCGCAACCGAAAGCCCGTTCATTGCCGAGATCAGCACCATCAGCCCGATGGTGCCCACCGCGAGCCCGCCAGACAGGCCGCCCATCCAGACGTGGAACATCTTGTAGAGATCGTCGGCGATCTTCGATTCCGACAGCACGTAGCCCATGAAGATGAACATCGGCAGCGTGAGCAGCGGATACCACTTCATCAGCTTGATCGAGGCGGCGAAGCCGAGGTCGAAGCCGCCCCGGTCGCCCCAGAGGCAGAGCGCCGCGACGACCGCGACGAAGCCGATGGCGCCGAACACGCGCTGCCCGGTCAGCAGCAGGCCCAGCATGCCCGAGAACATGACGATTGCGATCAGGTCTTGCGACATCAGAGGTCCTCTCCGCGGATGCGGGCGATGTCGCGGAAGAACTCGGCGACGCATTGCAAAATCATCAGCGTGACGCCGAAGCACAGGATGACCTTCACCGGCCAGACGTAGGGGCGCCAGGCGCTGGGGCTGCGTTCGAGATAGCCCATCAGCTCACCCGCCGCGTCGGGCCCGCCGGTGACGAAGGCCCAGATCAGCTCGCCGAAGAACTTGAAGGGCTCGGTGCCGAAATAGCCGAAGCTGTAGGCGGTCGAGCTGATCGCGCCCCAGAGCAGCACGCCGAGGTAGAACAGCAGGAACCAGATGGTGATGACATCGACGATGGCGCGGCGGCGCGGCGACCAGTCGCCGTAGAAGAAATCCATCCGCACGTTCGAGCCCAGCTGGATCGAATAGGGGCCGCCCAGAACGTAGTAGGCGACCATGATGAATTGCGCCGTCTCCAGCGTCCAGAGCGTCGGCGTGAAGAAGGTCTTGGAGACCGAGGACCAGATCAGCACGCCGATCAGCGCGAAGAGCAGGTACATGGCAAAACGCCCGATGGCGCGGTTCATCTTGTCGATGATCCGCACGTAGCAGACCATGGCTTCAGGCATTGTCCGTCTCCGTCAGTCCCAGACCCGCCAGCGCCGGGCGCAGCAGGGTCAGCAGTTCTCCGGCGATCATCTCGATCCCGGTCTGGTCGGCGAGCAGGTCGTTGCGCACCTCGATCATCACGTTGGGTAGCTCGTTGGCGATGCCGTGCAGCTTCAGCGAATGGGTCACCCCATCCTCGGGGCCGTAGGGATCGTTGCGGGCGATGCAGCGGCCGGGCAGGCGGCTCGCCTCGTCGAGGATGCGGTCGGCAAGCCGGCTGTCGGCGTCGTGCAGAATGCCGATCTCGACCTCTCGTGGCACGCCGAACCAACAGGGGGTGAAGCTGTGCACCGTGATCAGCGCGAAGGGCGTCTCCAGCGTCTTGCGGGTCACCACGGTGCCGGTCACCGCCGCGCAGAAGGGATCGTAGACCTCGCGGGTGCGCCGCGCGCGTTCCTCTGGCGAGAGGCCGATGTTGCCCGGCACGTCCACTGTCTCGGTCTTTGTCGGCATCGCCGAGGCGGCCTCGGGTGGGCGGTTCAAATCGTAGACGAGGCGGGAAACGGTTCCGGCAACCAGCGGCGCGTCGAGCGCCTCGGCCAGCCGCCGGGCGAGGGCCAGAGCGCCGGGATCCCAGGCGGCGTGGCTGCGCCGGTCCTCCTCGTGCAGCCCCAGCCCGTCGTAGCGCGCGGGAATGGCGTTCGAGGCGTGCTCGCAGAGGAAGAGCGCCGGGCCGCGGCCCATGGCTCTGCTCACTTCGAATGCGGTGGTGTCTTCTTCCGACACGTCTGTCCCCCTGTCTTTGGAAAAACCTTTCCACGCGCCAGATAATGCGTCAATATTTTTTCAGAACGATTTTGGGTCGAAGGGACCTGGCGCCAAGCGGCGCTGATTTCTGCCCAATTTTTGAACCTGAACCTAAGGGGAGCCCGTGGACACCAGCCCGACCGGCACCGTGCGCCAGCTCATACGCGAGCAGTACGCGCAGCTGACCAACTCCGAGCGCAAGTTCGCGCAGGCGCTGCTCGACGATTACCCCGGCGCGGGGATCGCCTCGATCACTGCCGCCGCGGCCAATGCCGGGGTCTCGACGCCGACCGTGGCGCGCATGGTGCAAAAGCTGGGATTCAAGGGCTACCCGGCCTTTCACGCGGCGCTGCTCTCGGAACTGCAGGCCAAGGTCTCGGGTCCCGAGGCGCGGCGTGCGGTCTGGGCCTCGGAGGCGCCCGAGTCGCACCTTCTGAACCGCTTCGCCGAGGCGGTGACGCAGAACCTGCGGCAGACCTTCACGAATATCGACGCGGGCCAGTTCGACGCGGCGGCGAAGCGGCTGGCGTCAACCGAGGGGCGGCTCTACGTGGTCGGGGGGCGGATCACCCGTTCGCTGGCGGAATATGCCTTCACCCATTTCCAGGCGATCCGGGCGCGGGTGACGCATCTGACGTCGTCTTCCGCCACATGGCCGCACTACGTGCTGGACATGGAGGAGGGCGACACGCTGCTGATCTTCGACATCCGCCGCTACGAGGACAACCTGCAGCGGCTGGCCGAGATCGCGGCGGCGCGCGGGATGCACGTGATCCTGATCACCGACCAATGGTCGAGCCCGATCGCCAGCGTGGCCGAACACGCGTTCAACTGCTGGGTCGAGATCCCCTCGGCCTGGGATTCCAACATCTCCACCCTGTCGCTGGTCGAGGCGCTGGTCGCTGCCGCGCAGGAGGAACGCTGGCCCGACGCGCGCGAGCGCTTCGAGCGGCTGGACGCGCTGTTCGAGCTGACGCGGCTGTTCCGCAAGCCTTGAAGGGCAGAGGTGCCCGGAATCAAGGCCGAAGGCCGCCGGGCGAGCGCCTGCCCGTCCCGGCGGGCTGGCGCTTTGTCATCGTTGCGCGACGCTCGTATGTCGTCCGGACTTGGCTGGGATAAAGCGCTGACCTCGGCCGGAGCTGCGCCACCCCACGGGCAGGCTCTCGCCCGGCTCCTCACCCCATCAAAAAGAGCCCCCGGCGCAATGAGGGGCGACGGGGGCAGTCTGGGAGCATTCCTTCGCGCAGGCCCGGCTCAGAAGCCGACGGCATCCGCGCCCTTGGTGTCTAGAATCTCGCGGGCCTCGTCCGGGGAGGCGATGTCCAGCCCCAGCCCCTCGATGATCTGCCGCGCCTTGCCAACCTGCTCGGCGTTGCTGCGCGCCAGCTGGCCGGGACCGGCCCAGAGCGAATCCTCGAGCCCGACGCGCACGTGCCCGCCCATCGCGGCGGCCATCGCGGCAATGGGAAGCTGGTTCTTGCCCGCCCCCAGAACCGACCAGCGGTACTGGTCACCGAACAGCCGGTCGGCGGTGCGCTTCATGTGCATGACGTCGTCGGGATGCGCGCCGATGCCGCCCATCAGGCCAAAGACCGTCTGGATGAACAGCGGCCCCTTCACCAGCCCCTGATCGAGGAAGTACTTCAGGTTGTAGAGATGCGCCGTGTCGTAGCATTCGAACTCGAAGCGGGTGCCGAGCGCGCCGAGCGTGGTGACGATGTGCTCGATCTGCCCGAAGCTGTTGTTGAAGATGATGTCCTTGTTGCCGACGTAGTCCCGTTCCCACTGGTGCGCGAGGTTCGGGAAGCGCTGGAGCATCGGAAAGAGACCGAAGTTCATCGATCCCATGTTGAGCGAAGCGATCTCGGGGCGGTGGGTCTGCGCCGGGCGGATGCGCTCCTCGATGGTCATCGTCGGGGCGCCGCCTGTGGTGATGTTGACCACCACGTCCGAGGCCTGCTTGATCACCTGCAGGAAGGGGGCAAAGGCCTCGGGCGTCTGGTCCGGGCGGCCGTCGTCAGGGTTGCGGGCGTGCAGGTGCACCACCGCGGCCCCGGCCTCGGCGGCGCCGATGGCGGCCTCGGCGATCTCCGAGGCGGAGACGGGAAGATATTCGGACATCGAGGGCGTGTGGATCGCGCCGGTCACGGCGCAGGTGATGATGACTTTGCGGGGCTTGGCCATGTCGATGTCTCGCCTCAGCCGCGCAGGGCGCAGGGCGCCGGCGGGCAGATCTCGGGTCGTGTCAGGCGCATTGCGGTCCTCCTCGGGGCGGGTGCCAAAGATCACACCAGATTCTGGTGACCCGAGTTCCCGTGGCAGTCAGTCCTCCCTTGCCGCGGGATCAACGGTTGCGGTCTTGCCCGTTCTGGTGTGATCTGAGATCACAGATGCAGAATGACTCGCAAAGAGTCAACGGGGAGAAACGGTAAATATGGGCGAACTTCAGGAGCGGCTGCCGGAAGAGCGGCCGCGCACGCTCTCGGAACAGGTGCATGAGACCCTGTGCGAAATGCTGTTGTCGGGGCAATTGAAACCACGCGACCGCATCTCGCTGCGCGATCTCGCCGAGCGCTTGGGCGTGTCGATGATGCCGGTGCGCGAGGCGGTGAGCCGGCTCGCGGCGGGCGGGGCCTTGCTGGTCGAGCCGAAGCGCGCGGTGCAGGTGCCGCTGATGAGCGCCGAGGACTTCGCCGACCTCACCGAAATGCGGGTTCTCACCGAGGCGCAGGCCGCAAGGCTCGCCGCCGAGCGTGCCACACCCGAAGAGATCGACGACATCCTCGCGCTCGCCGACCGGTTCGAGGCGATCCTCGATACGGCCTATGGCAGCCCCGAGGCGGTGGCGGCCAACAAGGACCTGCATTTCGCGCTCTATCGGGCGGCGGGCTCGAAAGTTCTGATGGAGATGATCACCATGCTCTGGCTGAAGGTTGGGCCGATCATCAACTTCGACATCGGGGTGAAGGCGGAGGTGCCGCTGGAAGAGGAAATCGGCCGTTCGCGCACGCACCATTCGCGCACCCATCACCGTCAGCTCTGCGACGCGCTGCGTGCCCGTGACGGCGACGCGGCGGCGCAGGCGGTGACCGAGGACATCCGCGTCGCAGCGGAGTTGATCCGCGCCTATGGCGCCGCGGAAATGGAAGACAGCCGTCGGAGGATCCTGCCATGAACCTGGAACTGGAGGGCGCACGGGTCATCGTCACCGCCGGGGCGCAGGGCATCGGGCGGGCCATCGTCGAGGGCTTCGTTGCCGTGGGGGCTCGGGTGGCAACCTGCGACATCGACGCTTCGGCCCTGGCATCGCTTCCGGCCGAGGTCTGGTGGCAGCGCTGCGACGTTTCCGATGCGGGGCAAATCGAGAGCTTCATGCGAGGCGCCATTGGCGAACTCGGCGGGCTCGACGTGCTGGTCAACAACGCCGGTATCGCCGGGCCGACGAGCCCGGTCGAGGAAATCGACCCCGAGGCCTGGGAGCAATGCCTCTCGGTCTGCCTCAGCTCGCAGTTCCACTGCGTGCGCCATGCGGTGCCGGCGCTGCGCCAGAGCGGCAATGCCTCGATCCTCAACCTCTCGTCGATGGCGGGACGGGTGGGTTTTGCCCTGCGCACGCCCTATGCCGCGGCAAAGTGGGGCGTGATCGGCTTCACCAAGTCGCTGTCGATCGAACTGGGCCGCGACGGTATCCGCGCCAATGCGATCCTGCCCGGCATCGTCGCCGGCGACCGCCAGCGCAGGGTGCTCGAGGCCAAGGCGCAGCGGCTCGGGAAGAGCTTCGAGGAGGTCGAGGCCGCAGCCTTTTCCTACACATCGCTCAAGGAATACGTGACGCCGCAGCAGATCGCCGACCAGATCCTCTTTCTCGCCAGCGCGCGGGGGCGGACGATCTCGGGGCAGGCGATCTCGGTCTGCGGCGACGGCCAGATGCTGGCTTGAGCCCGGACGCTCCGGCTCAGCTCTTCGGGCGGGCCGGGTCGTTCGCCGCGGAGGGCGCGTCGCAGCGCTCGAGCACGAGCAGGGTCATCATCCCCACCGGCGGCAGGGAGCGGCGTTCGAGCAGCTTCAGCCCCGGCGTGTCCAGCACCACCGAGATGTCGAAATCCGAATGCCAGCCGATGCGGTCGGCCAGTTTCGCGGTGTGCCGCGACAGATGCGCCATCGGGCCCTTCTTCTTCGCGAAGTGGTTGGACATGATCAGCTGCCCGCCCGGCTTCAGCACGCGCACGATTTCGCGCATGACCCGCTCGGGCTCGGGCACCACCGAGATCATGTGCATCGCCACCACCCGGTCGAAGCTGGCATCCTCGAAGCCGAGGTGACGCGCGTCCATGCGCTGCAGCGACTCGATGTGCGGCAAGTCCATGCGCGCGACCCGGCGCTCGGCCTGGGCGAGCATCTCGGAACTGTAGTCGACCCCGGTGACGCTCATGTGCCGCGGCAAAAGCGGCAGCGACAGGCCGGTGCCGACGCCGACCTCGAGCACCCGCATGCCCTCCGCGCCGGTGACCTTGCGCACCGCGGCGCGGCGGGCGGCCTGGGTGATCACTCCGAAGGTCTGGTCGTAGATTGGCGCCCAGCGGGCGTAGACGGTGGTGGCGGCGCGTGGATCCAAGATGCCCTCCCTGCATCTGCGGCCCGAAGATGGGCCCTTGGGGGCGCACCATGGATCCGAAGCGGCTGAGAGGAAAGGGCTTCATCCCCCGGCACGGACCCGCATCCGCGAGGTTCGCGGCTATTTGATGCCGAGGATGGGCATGGCTTCGGCCAATATGTCGATAGAGTGCTGATGCTCCCCCGCGGCGTGCAGGCGTTCGCCCTCTGTGCGCAGCTGCCGGACCTGGGCGAGATCCGCCTCGGACAGCTTGGGACCCGAGTCGAGCGCAGCACCGATCGTGGACATGCCGGCAAGACACTGGAAGGCGAAGGCGGGGGCCGCGACCAGCGGGAGCGCAAGCACGAGGGCAAGGCGTTTCATGGGGTCCTCCCTTCGATGGGCTCAACGTCCCACGGGAAAAGGGCCGTTCACGCCGAGGTGAAAGGGCAGGCGCATGTTTGCTTTCCGGCGGTGAATGTCCGGCGGGGTTCCGCAGGGGGGATTTGACGCGCGGCTCGCCGCTGGCGGCCCGGGGCCTTCCCGGCAACTCCTTGCTCGGGCGGCCGGCTTCGCCATCGCTGCATTGCGGCGCAGCCGCGGCGCCCCTAGCTCTCGAGGCAAGCCACGGGATGTTCCCGTGCAAGCACTCTGGGAAGGAGACTTCTATGACCCTCAAGAGCACCCTGCTTAAGTCGACCGTCATCGCTGCCCTTGTCGCGGCCCCGCTGGCCCCGGTGATGGCGCAGACCGCAACCCCCGAGGCGCCCGCCGAAGCCCCGGCCGCCGAAGCCCCCGCCGCGCCCGCGCTGGAGTTCAGCGAAGAGCAGCTGGCCGCCTTCGTCGACGCCGCAACCGAGGTCCAGGCCGTTCAGCAGGACTACATGGCACAGATCGAGCAGGTGGAAGAGCCCGAGGGCAAGCAGGCCCTGGTCGAGCAAGCGCAGGCCGAGATGGCCGACGCGGTGAACGAGACCGATGGAATGGACGTGAACACCTACAATGAGATTGGCCAGGCGGCGCAGGCCGACCCCGAGCTCAACCAGCGCATCCTCGCGATGCTGCAAGAGCGCGCGCCTGCCGGTCCCGAGACGATGACCGAGTGAACCCCCTCAACGACGGTCATCCTGGAGCCGCCCCCTCGGGGGCGGCTCTTCTTATATGAGCTAGGCCGCCCGAGTTCATTCGGGAGCAGGCATGGGCTCCGCTGCGGGCATCGCGGGTAGCTCGCCCGCGCCCGCATCTGGGCTCACGGGCGCGGGCGCTGCGGGAGCGGAAAGGGCGGAGGCCGGGGCCTCCGGCGCAGGCATCTCGACCACCGAGCCCTCCGGCACCGCCTCGCTCGGCGCATCGTCGGGTACGAAGACCACGCGGCCGATCTTGCGGTTCGGGCCCCAGCTCCGGTGCTTGAGCATGCCGTCGACGATATAGAGATCCTCGATCCGATAGGTGGCGCGGCTGCCCGCCTCGTCGTGGATCTCGATGAAGGGGTTCAGCGTGTTCTCCTCGAGCCGGAAATAGCTCGGATCGGAATGCGCCTCGAAGTCCCGCATGATCATCAGCACCTGGG
This sequence comes from Salipiger sp. PrR007, assembly GCF_010499845.1. NCBI lineage: Bacteria > Pseudomonadati > Pseudomonadota > Alphaproteobacteria > Rhodobacterales > Roseobacteraceae > Salipiger > Salipiger sp. PrR007. Next base: position 132,796 of record NZ_JAAGOZ010000011.1, read on the forward strand.
AGTAATCGGTGATCCGCTCGTCGACGAAATAGGCGCAGGTGGCCTCGTAGCCCGCGCCTCCGGCGCCGAGGATCAACGCGGGCACCCAGACCATCGGGTTGGCCATGGCCGCGGCGGCGGCCGCGCTGCCCCCCTCCAGCAGCCCCGCCGCGCCGCCCGAGGCAGCGAGCTTGCCGCCGAGCAGCGTGAGCCCGCTGGTGGCGTTGACCAGCGTGTAGAACCCACCATCGCCGCGGCGCTGGCCTGCGACATGCGCAACCGCGCCGGTGGCCGCAGCGGCCGCGCCGGTCACCGTGTCGCCGACCAGCCGGCTTGGCCGGTAGTCGCAGATCGCGGCGGAGAGGGAGGTCGAGGAAAGCAGCAGCGCCAGCGCTGCGAGGGACGTCTTCGGTGCGGGCATCGGAAAGCTCCCATGCGGATATGCGGTGAAGAGGTGAAGGGCGAGGCGGGGCGCACGCCCCAACGTGAAAGGCCGGGGCGCATCTGCCCCGGCCTGCCATCTGCTGCGGACCCGGAAGACCCGGATCAGCTGTCCATCTTGAGTGCGGAGATGAAGGCCTCCTGCGGGATTTCGACCTTGCCGAACTGCCGCATCTTCTTTTTGCCGGCCTTCTGCTTCTCGAGCAGCTTCTTCTTCCGGGTGGCGTCGCCGCCGTAGCACTTGGCGGTCACGTCCTTGCGCATCGCGGACAGGGTCTCGCGGGCGATCACCTTGCCGCCGATCGCCGCCTGGATCGGGATCTTGAACATGTGGCGCGGGATCAGTTCCTTCAGCTTCTCGCACATCGCCCGGCCACGCATCTCGGCGCGGTCGCGGTGCACCATCATCGCCAGAGCGTCGACCGGCTCGTCGTTCACCAGGATCGACATCTTCACGAGGTTGTCCTCGCGGTAGCCGATCATCTCGTAGTCGAACGAGGCATAGCCCTTGGTCACCGATTTCAGGCGGTCGTAGAAGTCGAAGACCACCTCGTTGAGCGGCAGGTCGTAGACCGTCATCGCGCGGCCGCCGACATAGGTCAGGTCCATCTGGATGCCGCGGCGTTCCTGGCAGAGCTTCAGCACGTCGCCGAGGTATTCGTCGGGCACCATGATGGTGGCCTTGATGCGCGGTTCCTGGATATGGTCCACGGTCGACATGTCGGGCATGTCGGCAGGGTTGTGCAGGTCGCGGCGCTCGCCGTCCTTGGTGTAGAGATGGTAGATCACCGAAGGCGCGGTGGTGATCAGGTCGATGCCGTACTCCCGCTCGAGACGGTCGCGGATCACCTCGAGGTGCAGCAGGCCGAGGAAGCCGCAGCGGAAGCCGAAGCCGAGCGCCGCCGAGGTCTCCATCTCATAGGTGAAGGAGGCATCGTTCAGCGCCAGCTTTTCGATGGCGTCGCGCATGTCCTCGAAATCGTTGGCATCCACCGGGAAGAGCCCGCAGAACACCACCGGCACCGAGGGTTTGAAGCCGGGCAGGGCGGTCTCGCAGGGCTTGCGCTCATGGGTGATCGTGTCGCCGACGCGGGTGTCGCGGACCTGCTTGATCGAGGCGTTGAGATAGCCGATCTCGCCCGGTCCGAGTTCCTTCACGTTGGTCATCTTGGGGCGGTAGACGCCGACGTCATCGACGTCGTAGGTGCCGCCGGTCTTCATCATGCGGATGCGGTCGCCCTTCTTCAGCACGCCGTCGATGATCCGCACGATACAGATCACGCCAAGGTACTGGTCGTACTTGGAATCCACCAGCATCGCCTTCAGCGGCTTGTTGCGGTCGCCCTCGGGCGGCGCCGGCAGGCGCTTGACGATGGCTTCCAGCACGTCCGGGATGCCGACGCCGGTCTTGGCCGAGATCAGGCAGGCCTCGGAGGCGTCGATGCCGATCACGTCTTCGATCTGTTCCTTGACCCGGTCGGGCTCGGCGGCGGGCAGGTCGACCTTGTTGAGCACCGGCACGATGTCGTGGTCGGCGTCGATCGCCGTGTAGACGTTCGCCAGTGTCTGCGCCTCGACCCCCTGGGTCGCATCGACCACCAGCAGCGATCCCTCGACCGCGTGCATCGAGCGCGCGACCTCATAGGCGAAGTCGACGTGCCCGGGCGTGTCGATGAGGTTCAGCACGTAGGTCTCGCCGTCCTGCGCCGGGTATTCGATGCGGACGGTGTTGGCCTTGATGGTGATGCCCCGCTCGCGCTCGATATCCATCGAGTCGAGCATTTGCTCCTGCATGTCGCGTTCGGCGACGGTGCCGGTGAGCTGGATCAGCCGGTCGGCCAGGGTGGATTTCCCGTGGTCGATGTGGGCAACGATGGAGAAGTTACGGATATGCGCGAGATCGGTCATGATTGGCCCGATATGTAAGGCTTTTGGCGTCCGGTCAAGCCGGATCGAAGGGCAGGCGGCGCCGCCGCGCCCATCCGCCCGCGCCTCCCGCGATCCCGCCCGGCGCCGCATCGGTGCAAAGCGCGTCACGTCGCTGGTTCCGGGCGGTTTCCCGGCGCGGTCCGTGGCCTTCCTCCAGAGGCAGGCATCCCCCGGGGTGAACTGGCCGTTTGGCCAAGAGGGGCAACGCCCTTTGCATCCGCGGGCGGCCCGTCAGGCCGCTTAGCGTTGCGGAAGCGCCTGTCCAGCAACGAATCGGTGAATTGAATCCGACGCAGGCTTCGGGCATCCTTCGGCAAATCGAGAAAGCGCGGGCGCAAGATCCGCAACGTGAAGGGCAGTAAGAGAGCAGGCGGATGAAACCGATATACCTGGTGACGATTCTGGCGCTGGTGGCGGGCTGCGGTGGCGGCTCGGGCTCGGGCCACAGATATTACGCGACGGGGCCCGTGAGCAAAGCCTGCATGAGCTCGGACCGCAAGGCGCGCAACGATGCGCTCTGCGGCTGCGTTCAGGCGGCGGCGAACGACGAGTTGCGCGGCGGCGACCAGCGCCGGGCTGTGAAATTCTACCGCGACCCGCATCAGGCGCAGGAGGTCCGCCAGTCGGACCGTCGCTCCGACAAGGACTTCTGGACCCGCTACTCGGCCTTCGTGAAGCGCGCCGAGCGGATGTGCACCGGGCTCTGAGCCCGGCGCGGTCCCTTTTGCCTCACCCGGTTGCCCGGAAGGGCCGGGGCGCCAGCCGTGCCTCGGCGCTGCGGGCATGGCCCTCCATGCCCTCGGCGCGGCTGATCCCGGCGCTGGCACGGGCGAGCTCCGGCAGCGCCCGGGGCGACGCCTCCTGCCAAGTGACGCACTTCAGGAACTTGTGCACCGAAAGCCCGCTGGTGTGCCGCGCGGCGCGGCCCGTGGGCAGCACGTGGTTCGGCCCGGCGGCCTTGTCGCCAAAGGCCACGGTGGTGCCGGCGCCGAGGAAGAGCGATCCGTAGCACCGCAGCCGCGCGCGCCACCACGGCAGATCGCGCGCCATCACGTGCAGGTGCTCGGGGGCGTAGTGGTCGGCGATCGCAGCCATGTCTTCGCGGCTTTCGCAAAGCAACACCTCGCCGAGCTGCGCCCAGGCCTCGCGCGCCGCCGAGCGGTTGGGCTCGGGCAGGGTCTCGGCCAGCTGCGGCAGGCGGGCGATCACGGCTTCGGCCAGCGGGCGATGGTCGGTGGCCAGCCAGACCGGCGAGGTGCCGCCGTGCTCGGCCTGTCCCAGCAGGTCGAGCGCGACGATCTCGGGATCGGCGCTGGAATCGGCGAGGATCATCACGTCGGTCGGCCCTGCGACCATGTCGATTCCCACCGGGCCGAACAGCTGCCGCTTGGCCTCGGCGACGAACTGGTTGCCGGGCCCGGCGAGAATGTCCGCGGGCGGCAGGCCGAACAGGCCGAAGGCCATGGCGGCGATGCCCTGCACCCCGCCAAGCGCCAGCACCTCGTCCGCGCCTGCGACGTGCAGCGCGTGCAGGATCGCCGGCGGCAGCCCCTCCTTGCCCGGCGGCGAGCAGGCGATCACCCGGTCCACCCCGGCGGCGCGCGCCGTGGTGACGGTCATCAGCGCCGAGGCGATATGGGCGTAGCGCCCGCCCGGCACGTAGCAGCCGGCGCAGCCGACAGGAATCAGCCGCTGCCCGGCCCGCAGCCCGGGGCGCAGTTCGATCTCAAACTCCTGCACCGAGGCCCGCTGCGCCTCGGCGAAGGCGCGGATGTTGGCATGGGCATAGGCGATGTCCTCGACAAGCGTCACCGGCAGGGCGCGCTGCGCCTCGGCGAGCCGCGCGGCGGGCACCCCGATCTCGCCATCCCAACGGTCGAGCCGGATGGCATAGTCGAGGGCCGCCGCCTCGCCCTCGGCGCGCAGCCGGGCGAGCATGATCTGCACGATGTCGGCGGTGTCGGCGGCGGCCTGCGGCGGCAGGCCCGGGGCGGGCTTGAGATGGGTCACTGTCATGGGGTGGGGGGCTTGCCTGATCTGGGGGAGTTTCGGAAAAAGTTAATCTGTGGCATCGTCGCGCCGGGCCGGGACGGGCCGCGGAATGGGTGGGGGATGGCTTTATGCTGATGAAGGGAATCAGCCTGCGCGGGCTCGAGGTTTTCGAGGCGCTCTCGGCGACCGGCTCGGTGGCGCAGGCCGCCGAGCGCACGGGGCTCAGCCAGCCGGCGGTGAGCCAGCAGTTGCGCAACCTCGAGACCGCGCTCGGGGTCGCCCTGGTGGATCACGGCAGGCGGCCGATGCAACTGACCCCGGCGGGACGCTCGTTCCTGATGCGCACGCAGGCGGTGCTCGGCCAGCTTCGGCTGGCGCAGAACGAGTTGACGGTGATGGATCTGACGCATCTGTCGCAGCTCAACCTCGGGGTGATCGACGATTTCGACAACGACCTGACGCCGCAGTTGGTGACCATCCTGGCCGAGAACATGTCCCGCTGCCGTTTCAAGCTGGTCACTGCGCCGAGCCACGAGATCATGCAGTCCATGGTCGACCGCCACCTGCATATTGCCATCGCCGCGAGCCCCGGCACCGCGGTGCCGGGGGTGATCGAATACCCGTTGGTGCACGACCCCTTCGTGCTGGTGGCGCCGCGTGGCAAGGCGCGCGAGGCGGGCAGCACCGAAGCACTGATGTCGGCCCTGCCGATGCTGCGCTACGACCGCGACCAGATGATCGGCCGGCAGATCGAGGCACACCTCTCGCGGCTCAAGCTGGACTTCGCCGAACGGTTCGAGATCGGCGCGCATCTATCGTTGATGACGTTGGTGGCGCGCGGCGTCGGCTGGAGCATCACCACGCCGCTTGGCTACATGCGCGCGGCGCGCGTGCACGACCGGATCGAGGCGCACCCGCTGCCGATCAAGCCCTTTTCCCGCACGATTTCGCTTTTTGCCGCCGCCGACTGGGCCGACCGGGTGCCGCGCGACGTGGCGCGCACCATGCGCCAACTGGTCAGCGACCTGGTGATCACCCCGGCGCAGCGCCAACTGCCCTGGCTCGAGGGCAAGCTGCACCTGCTCGAGGGAGACTGACCCGGGGCGGGGCTGGGCGGGAGCGGCCATGTGGAAATTTCCGGAACATAAGCGTTTCGGAAACTAGAAGGGGCGGGCGTGCCCCTGGCGCAAGTGCCTCGACGGGCGATTTGAAAAGAGGAATGCGCGGATTCGGAAAAGGAAAATCCGCCCGCGCGTCAGCCCGTCAAATGGGCAGGGGGTGCTGCACCCTCAGGCCGTGAGATCGAGGAAGGCCCGCACCGCCGCCTCGAACTCGCGCGGCTTCTCGGCGTGCAGCCAGTGGCCGCAGCCCGGCAGTTTGGCGAATTTCGCCGCCGGGAAGAGCGCGCGGATGCGGTCGCGGTGCTCGGGAAGCACGTAGGTCGACTCCGCCCCTGAAAGGAACAGCACGGGGCGCTCGAAGCGGGCGTCGATCTCGGGGAAGCCGAGAATTTTCGCCATTTCGGCCTCGAGCACGTCGAGGTTCAGCTTCCAGCGCTTCTCCTTCAGGTCGAGCGACTGGGTGAAGAAGCTGCAGAGCGTCGGATCGTCTAGCACCTTTGCCAGCTGGTCATTGGCGTCCGAGCGCTTCTCGACCCGCGCGAGGTCCACCGAGCGCATCGCGGCGATGTTCTGATTCTGGTCGTGCGTATAGGTCACCGGCGCGATGTCGGCGAAGATGGCCCGGTTCACCAGCTCGGGCCGGGTGAGCGCGAGCGCCATTGCCGCCTTGCCGCCCATGGAATGTCCCAGCACGTCGGCGCGGCCCCCGAGGCTCTCGATCACCTCGGCGATGTCCGCGGCCATGCCCTCGTAGTCGTGGCTATCCTGCCAGGGGCTGTCGCCATGGTTGCGCTGGTCCACAGCGATCACCTCTCGCTGGTCCGACAGGCGCTTCGAGATCACGCCCCAGTTGCGGGCGGAGCCAAAGAGCCCGTGAACGATGACGAGCGGTGGTTGGTCGGTGGCGGAGCCGTGGCGGATCATGTTCAGCATGCGCCCTGTCTAGGCTGCGGGCGGCGCACGGAAAAGGCAAAAACGCATGGGTCGGCGGGGGGCGGCGGGCGAGCCCCCTTCGAAGCTGGTCGGCCAGCCCTGCCGGCGGAAATCGGGCGCCTCCGCTTCCGCGACGCGGCGGCCGCTTGCGCGCGGGCGCCAAATGCCCGAGATTTGCGCCATGGATCAGACCCCAAAATTCGGTGCGCGGCTCATGCCGCTTTTCGAAAGCCGCCTCGGCCTCGGCAAGGGCAGCTTCGACAAGCGCGCCCGGCGCGCGGCGCACCGGCTGCCGCGATGGGCCCGACGCGACCTTGCCGCACTGCGCGCGGCGCAGGGGATGACCGAGCATCCCAAGCTCGCCATGCGGCTCGACACGCCGGCGCTGGACCGGGCCGAGGCGCGCATTGCGCGCCATCTCGAGACGATCGACGTCAAGGCCGAACGCAGCCATTGGCGGCTCGGCGTGCTCGCGGGGCTGATGTTCAACCTCGCGCTCTTCGCGGCGCTGCTGGCGGCCGTCTACTACCTTCTGATCCGCAACTGACGCTTTGGACGGCTCTCCTCGGGCGATCCCGGGGCCCGGCCGTTGAGCCGCAGGAAGAGGCTTTCCTCGTCGTCGTTGCGGAAGAAGGGCACCGAACTTGGCGCGCGCCGGTCGGTGACCCGGGCTGCGACCTCGGCCAGCACCACCTCGGTGATGAAGGGCAGGTCGAAGCCGCGCACTTCGTCGAGCGGCACCCATTGCAGGTGCGACAGCTCGTCCGATGCGGCGGAGAAATCATCGGGATCGGATTTCAACGCCTCGGCATCCACCAGGAAGAAGCGCGCGTCGAAGCGGCGCGGGCGGCCCGGCGGGGTAATGGCGCGGAAAACGAACTGCAGCGCTGAGGCCGAGGGGCGGTGGCCGGTCTCGGCAAACCCCTCCCAGCCGTCGGGCGGGGTCGGCCATTTGCCGGGCCAGCCCAGCACCTGCCCGGTCTCTTCCCAGAGCTCGCGGATGGCGGCGGCGGCCAGCGCCGGACCCCGGCCCGCGGGCGCGCCCTCGTCCAACCGTGCGGCGCAGACGGCGGGCAGGGGGGCGGCGAGCTTCACCTCGGCGTCGGCGGCATCCACCGCGCCGCCGGGAAAGACGAACTTGTTGGGCATGAAGGCGGCCGCCGCGCCGCGCTGCCCCATCAGCACGCTCGGGCGGCTGTCGCGGTCGCGCAGCACGATCACCGTGGCTGCGTCGCGGATGGCTGTCTTGTCGCTGCTCATGCGCATTCCCCTGCGTCTTTTCGATGCCCTGCGGGGGAGGCGCCCGGTCTCAGTGGGCGCGCGCGAAGCCGTGCATTTCGCGCGCCCACTGGAAGCCGACGATCGCCCCCTTCAGTCGGGGCAGAAGGTAGAGGGAAAGCCCGATGCAGCCAATAAGGAAGATGGTGATCAGGATCAGCGGCTCGGGCCGCCAAGTAGTGAAAACCCAGAGCAGCGCCGGCGCCATGATGTGGCCGACGATGAGGATGGTCAGATAGGCTGGGCCGTCGTCGGCGCGGTGGTGGTAGAGCTCTTCGCGGCAGACCGGGCAATGGTCGCGCACCTTGAGATAGGAGCGCAGGATCGGGCCGTTGCCGCAATTGGGGCAGCGGCAGCGGAAGCCGCGCCAGACGGCGGGCCAGGTCTCGCGCTCGGTCTCGCGCTCCGGAGACATGTCGGTCATGGGATGCACCTTGGAAGTCATTCCCCAAAGGTGGCGCAAGCCCGGCCTCATTTAAAGAGGACAGGAGCGCGCAGCGGCGGGATGTCGCAAAGGGGCCTGGCGGATACAGGTTTTGCCGCCGCCGCGCCGCGATAGGTCTCCGGGAAATCAGGCCGCCGAAAAAATCTTCCAGAGGTGCGACGGAAGTTCCCGCCTGCCGCGTGAAAGCTTGTGATCGGACGGCAGACACGCCGCCGGCAAGAGACGCGATGCAATGAGGAGATCGCAGCGATGACCCGCATGACCAAACTGATGACCGGTGCCGCCCTTGTGGTTCTGGGCTCGGCGAGCCTTGCCCTTGCTGCAAGCGACGCCAAGCCGATGGGCCCGCGGGGTGACCGCCCGGCGCCGATGACGCGGATGTTCGAAACCTTCGACACCGACGGAGATGGCTCGATCAGCCGCGAGGAATTCGCGGCGCATGGGCCCGCCGCGGGCTTTGCCGAGGCCTATGCCGGGGCCGATGCGGATGGCAACGGGGCGCTGGAGGGTGACGAGCTGATCGCCTTTGCCGACCTTCGCAAGGCCGCCCGCGAGGCGCAGCGGCTGGAGATGCGCAAGGCGCGCATGCAAGAGCGCATGCTTGAGCGCTTCGACGCCGACAAGGACGGCAAGCTGACCCTCGACGAGATGCAGGCGCAGGGCCCAATGGGCTTTTTCGACCGCTTTGACGCCGATGAGGACGGCCAGGTGAGCCAGGACGAGCTGGCCGCTGCCGCTCCGATGCGCCACGCGCAGCGCGGCATGGGCGAAGGCCACGAGGGTGACCGGAGAATGCGCCACGAGGATGACCACCGGCAATGGCATGGCGAGCGGGGCGGGGATCACGGCGGCCCGGGCATGAAGCGCGGACCGCGGGACGGGCATGGCCCGCGCGGCGGCATCATGCGGGACTTCTGGCAGTACTGATGGGCCGAGGGCAGGGCCGTCGCTTCGGCCCTGTCCTTGCGCGGTCCGGCACTTCGGGCTAGCGCAAGAGGATGGACCGGATGCCCTATGACGCGATGAACGGCGAAAGCGACGAGGCCTTGCTCGCGGCCTACGCCGCGGGCGAGCAGGCCGCGGCGGGCACGCTGGTGCAGCGCCTGGGTCCGCGCGCCTTCGGCCATGCCCATCGCATGCTTGGCGACAGGGCCGAGGCCGAGGACGTGGCGCAGGAGGCATTGCTGCGGCTCTGGCGGGCGGCGCCGGGATGGCGCGAGGGCGAGGCGAAGGTCTCGACCTGGCTCTACCGGGTGGTGTCGAACCTCTGTATCGACCGCCTGCGCAAGCGCCGCGGCGGCGCGGTGGACATCGATGACATCGCCGAGCCCGCCGATCCCGCGCCGGGTGCCGAGGCGACCTTGCAGGGGCGTGCCCGGGCGGGCGCCCTGCAGGAGGCGCTGGACGCGTTGCCCGCGCGGCAAAGGCAGGCCGTTGTACTGCGGCACCTCGAGGGACTTTCGAACCCGGAGATCGCCGGGATCATGGACTTGGGCGTGCGCGCGGTGGAAAGTCTCACGGCGCGGGGACGCAAGGCGCTGGAGGGCCTGCTGGCCGGGCGGCGCGCAGAGCTGGGGTATGACGATGACTGATCAGCGCAGGAAGGAAGAGGGCACACTGGCGTCCTTGTTCGAGGCAGAGCGGCAGAACGCCGCGGTGCCGTCCGGCGACTGGATGGCCCGAATGGAGGCGCTGGCGCGCGCCGAGCAGCCCGCAGCGCGTCCGTCCGGGTCCGCCGCACCGGCCCCCCGTCGCCGCGCCGGCTGGCGCGAGGCGCTGCGCGCCTTCGGCGGCTGGCCGGCGGTGGTCGGGCTCGTCGCGGCCTGCGCAACGGGGGTCTGGATCGGCATCGCCTCGCCGGAGACGATGACCGCGCTGATCACCTTGGACAGCAGCAGCCAGCTCTCGGCCCTCGATCCGGCGAGCGGCTTCGACTACGCGATGTTGGGACTTTGATAATGACGCAGGACAACTCCCAGATGCCCGGGCCGAACAAGGGTCGGCCCTCCGCGGCACCGAAGCCCGCGCGCGCGCCGGGCTGGATGCGCTGGTTGCTGCTGGCCTCGCTGGCGCTGAACCTCGCGGTGGTCGGCGTGGTGGCGGGCGGCCTGCTGTGGCACGGGCGGCCCGAGCATGGTGGCCCGCCACGCGGGCGCGACTTCATCACCCCCTATACCGAGGCCTTCTCGCAGGATCAGCGGCGCGAGCTGGGGCGCAAGCTCTTCCGGTCTTTCGAGCGCAAGCAGGGGGATCGGCCGCGCCCGGCGCCCTTTGGCGACTATCGCAGCGCGCTGTCGCTGCTGCGCGCCGACCCCTTCGACAGCGCGGCCTTCACCGAGGTGCTGAGCGCGCAGGACGCCCGTGCCGCCGAACGGCAGAAGATGGGGCAGCAGGTGCTGGTGGACTATGTCTCGGCGCTCTCGCCCGAGGCCCGCGCCGCCTATGCAGACCGGCTTGAGGCGAAGCTGGACGAACTCGCGAAGCGACTGCCGCCGCGCAAACCAAGCAACTGAGGCGGCCCGCTGCGCCGGGCAGCTGCGCGTCGGGGTGCCGGGGCGCGCCCCCGGGCCGCGGTCCGGGGGGCGTGCCGTTGCGCTGAACCGGGTTGCGCCTCAGGCGCCGCGCAGCGCCCCGAAGGCGTGCGGAAAAGCAGCGGGGGGCGCCACATGGGCGCGGTTGCGCCCGGCGTGCTTGGCCGCGTAGAGCGCGCCATCGGCGCGCAGCAGGGCGGTTTCCACGGCTTCCCCGCCCGCGTCCATCAGCGCGATTCCGATGCTGATCGTCGGCGAGAAGAGCGACGGGCGTCCGGCCCTGAGGCGGGGCATGGGCAGAGACAGCCGCGCCACCTCCTCGCAGAGCAGCCGCGCGGCGGCGGCGGCGGAGTCGATGTCCGAGCCGGGCAAGGCGATGAGGAATTCCTCTCCGCCGAGCCGGGCCACGAGATCCTGCGCGCGTCGCCCCGCGGTGAGCCGCTGCGCCGTGGCAACCAGAACCTGGTCGCCCACGGCATGGCCCCAGCGGTCGTTCACCTTCTTGAAGTGGTCGAGATCCGCGACGAGCAGCGCCAGCGGCTGTCCGCACCGCGCCGCCTGTTGCGCCATGCGGGCGACCTCGGGCAGCGCATAGCGGCGGTTGTAGAGCCCGGTAAGCGGGTCGACCATCGCCGCGCGCAGCCCGTTGCGAAGCGCGGCGCGGTGCCGCTTCGCGCGGCGACTGCGGCCGATCAGCCGCGGCAGGCGGAGCGCGAGCTCGAGCGCCTCAGGCCCATTGTGCAGCACCTCGTCGGCGCCAAGGTCAAGCGCCCGCGCCGCCATCTCGTCCCGGCCCTTGTCGGTGACGTAGACCAGCACCGCACGGTGCTGTGCGCGGGCGGTGCGCAGCTGCGAGAGCAGCGCGAGCCCGGCGCCCGGCTCCCCCCCGGTATCGATCAGCACCACGGCCTCGGCCGAGATGGCATGGCTTTGCAGCAGCGTTCCCGCGGCCGAAAGCTCGACCTGCGCACCGATTCCCACTCGCAGCCGCGCCGCGATGGTGTCGAGCCCGAGCGCCGGATCGAGCGAAACCAGCGCGACACGCGCGGGCCTCTGGAAGCTGCGCGGCGCCTCGGACAGGCCGAGCGCGCGCTTGGCATCGGTGCGCAGCTCCATCTGGTCCTGCGCGCGGGAGCGGCGCAGCAGGCTGCGCAGCCGCGCGAGCAGCAGGATGTCTTCGACCGCGCGGGCGATCACGTCATCCGCGCCGACGGCGAGCAGCGCCAGCCGTTCGTCGACCAGATCGTCCTCGGTGAGCAGCACGAGCGGGGTGTCGGCCTGGTCGGGCAGGGCGCGCAGGCGTGTGCAGAAGCCGCTGCCGCACATGTCCGGCAGTTCGGTGGCGGCGAGCACGAGATCCGGGCGGGACTCATTGATCATCGCCAGCGCCTCGCCGCCTGTCTCGGCGACCAGAACCTCGTAGAAGGCCGAAGTCAGCCGGGCGCGCAGCAGGATACGATGGCTCGCGGTGCCCTCGACGATGAGTATGCGTCCTGCCATGCGTCTTTCTGCCCCCTATGCCAGATTTCGTACCGTTGCCGTTCCGCCCTGAAGCCGCCCCCAAGCCGCCCCGACGCCAGACCGGGGCCCTCTCGGCGCGTCTCGCTCCGGCGCGCCACCCGGGCGCTGCTTTTGCGCAGGCTTGCATCCGTTTGCCCGCTCAGTCTTTATGAAAAACGGTTAACAAAGCCTTTCGAAATGCGAGGACAGACGAAGATGGTGGGGCGTGACGAGGCCGAGCTGATCGGGCTGCAGGCGGTGGCCTGGCTGGCAGCGAATGACGAGCTGCTGCCGGTGTTCCTCGGGGCGACAGGCGCCTCGGCGGAGGATTTCCGCAACAACCTTTCGGATCCGGGATTCCAGGGCGGCGTGCTCGATTTCCTGCTGATGGACGATGCCTGGGTGCGCGGGTTCTGCGACGAGGCGGGCCTGTCCTACGACCTGCCCTTCCAGGCGCGCCAGCACCTGCCCGGCGGCGGCGAGGTCCATTGGACATGAGCCCCATGCCGCGCTTGCGCGCCGCGGCGGTGCTCTTCGACAAGGACGGCACCCTCTTCGACTTCGCCCGCACCTGGAGTGCCTGGGCGCAAGGGGTCATGCAGCAGCTTGCCGGGGGCGATGCCGCGCTGGTCGAGGCCATGGCCCGCGAGCTGCGCTTCGATCTCGGCAGCGGCGGCTTTCTCAAGGACAGCCCGGTGATCGCCGGCACCAGCCGCGAGGCGGCGCAATGCCTGGCCCGGGCTCTTGGCCGACGCGATCCCGAGGCCATCGAGGGCATCCTGTCGGAAGCGGCCGCCCGCGCGCCGCTTGCCGAGGCGGTGCCGCTGGCGCCGCTGCTGGACAGGCTGCGCGGCGCGGGGCTGCGGCTGGGGGTGATGACCAATGACAACGAGGCCGTCGCCCATGCCCATCTCGCGCAGGTCGGGGTCGGCGACCGCTTCGAGTTTGTCGCCGGGTTCGACAGCGGCCATGGGGCCAAACCTTCGCCCGCGCCGCTGCTCGCCTTCGCCGCGGCGCTCGGCCTGCCGCCCGAACAGGTGGTCATGGTCGGCGACAGCACCCACGACCTGCAGGCTGGACGTGCGGCGGGGATGATGACTGTCGGCGTGCTGACCGGCCCCGCCGAGGCGGAGGAACTGCGTCACCTCGCGGATGTGATTCTGCCCGACATCGGCCACCTGCCGGACTGGCTCGGCGCCGTGGTTGCGTGATCCGGCCCTTTTCATCTGCATTTTACCCTTTGCGGAAGTCTTAATGTCCCTGCGGTAGCATGACCCGTCAGCGCGGGACTCGTGACTCTTCGCCTGCACGGGTCCAAGCGGGATGAGGGCCGTTCGGCCGCGACACGGTAGAGCAGAAACAGGGGCCTGACGCGCAGAGCGGAATGGCGTGAGCGGGCACTGAGCTGGCACTGAGCGGGCACTGAGCTGGCACATGGGACGCGGCGGCGCATAGGCGACCCGCACAAGGGCGAGGGCGCTCGGGATGGGACGGCGCATGCATGGACTGGTCGCGCGCACGCTGCAGTGCTTCGTGCAGGACACCTACGGGCAGGATCGCTGGCGCAGCATCGCCGACGCCGCAAGGCTCGACCTGCCCGAGTTCGAGGCCATGCTCGACTACGAGGCGCAGCTCATCGGTCTGGTTCTGACCCGCGCCGAGACCGAGCTGGGCAAGCCGCGCGCCGCGATGCTCGAGGATATCGGGACCTACCTGATGACCCATCCCAACAACGAAAGGCTGCGCCGTCTGATGCGCTACGGCGGCGAGGACTTCATCGATTTTCTGCACTCGCTCGAAGAGCTTCCTGGCCGCGCCCGGCTGGCGGTGCCCGATCTCGACCTGCCGCCGCTGGAGCTGACCGAGGCCACGCCGCGCAGTTTCACCCTTGTCTGCCGCTGCAGCGGTCCCACCAGCCGGGGCTATTCGCGCGTGCTCGCCGGAGTGGTGCGAGCCATGGCCGATGACTACGGCGCATTGATCCTTCTTGAACTGGCCAGCGGCCCGGACGAGGAGGAGGTGATCGAAATCACCGTGGTCGAGACCGCCTATACCAAGGGGCGCGCCTTCGAGCTTGGGGCGCATGGCGCAGGGCGGCCATGACCCCGCTCGCGCTGCCCCAGGCGACGCTCGAGGCGCTCTGCCCGATGCACGCCCGCCTTGATGCCGGGGGGCGGGTGCAGGCCATGGGGCCGACGCTGCTTCGGGTGCTCGCCGGCCAGAAGCGCGTCGGCCGGCACTTCTCCGAGCTTTTCGACATCTTCCGCCCGCGCCAGGTTCGTGACCTGCCGGACCTTTTGTCGCTTGCCGGCCGCCGCCTGCAGCTGCGGCTGGTCGGGCAGGGGGACAGTCTTCGCGGCCTTGCCATGCCAGATGCCGAAGGCGGTGCGATTCTCGATCTCTCCTTCGGCCTCGGCCTCGTAGAGGCGGTGCGCGATCATGCGCTCACCAGCAGCGATTTCGCGGCAACCGACCTCGCGATCGACATGCTCTACCTCGTCGAAGCGAAATCCGCGGCCATGGAGGCCTCGCGCACGCTCAACCGGCGCCTGCGCGGCGCGATGCTCGCGGCCGAGGAGCGCGCCTTCACCGATCCGCTCACCGGGTTGCGCAACCGGCGGGCGCTGACCCGGGCGATGACGGACCTGCTGCGACGCGGGGCCAGCTTCGCGGTGATGCATGTCGACCTCGATTACTTCAAGCAGGTGAACGACACGCTCGGCCATGGCGCCGGCGACAGGGTGCTGGCCGGCGTCGCGGCGCTAATGCTTGATCTGACCCGGGAGGACGACATGGTGGCGCGGATCGGCGGCGACGAATTCGTCATCATTGTCTCCGGGCTGACCGAGGGGGCGCGCCTGTGCGAACTCGCGGAGCGTCTCATCGCCCGGCTTGAAGCCCCGACCGCCTTCGGTTCGGCGGAGGCGGGCGCGCAGGTGCGAATCTCGGCAAGCATCGGAATTGCCCTGAACACCCCGGGCTGCGGCGCGCCACGCGGCGCCGAGGATTTGCTCGAGGAGTCCGATGTTGCGCTCTACGCGGCCAAGCGCGCGGGGCGTGGTCGCTTCGCCTTTCACGCGGCCACCTCGGCGCCGGAAGGCAGCGACCGGCGGGCCTCGGCGGAGGATATCGGGGGAGCTGGCAGGGGTTCCGCAAGGTGAGGTCAAAAAGTCAGAGATTTTTTCCAGAAGGGGGTTGCGCCCTCCCGGAGGCTGGCGTAAATCCCGCGCCACGGTTGGGGCGTAGCCAAGTGGTAAGGCACCGGTTTTTGGTACCGCGCACCGTAGGTTCGAATCCTACCGCCCCAGCCAATATCTCCTAATGTGACATTCGCCGAAGAGTGGAGCCTATCCGGTTCTACTTGGTACCTTGCTCGGGCAAGACTAGTATCTGCTGACATTCCAGCCGCTTCGCCGTACGCAATTCCTCTGAACTGCCAGACATTTGCGCCCGTATGATCTCGTCCCTAGACTGAGGTCTGACGAACACGGAGGGCACAGATATGGCCAACTGGTATTCGGCCGACCTGCACTTCGGCCACCACCGCATCATCGACTTCTGCAGGCGCCCCTTCGCCTCAACCGCGGAGATGAACGCAGCCCTGATCGCCAACTTCCAGGCCTGCGTCGCGCACGATGATGACCTCTGGATCTTGGGAGATTTCGCCTTCGGCCGCGCTGACGATACGGCGCAATTCGAGAGCTGGTTTCACAGCCTGCCCGGCCGCAAGCATCTAATCATCGGTAACCACGATGATGAAGCTGTCATCTCGCTGCCTTGGGCCAGCACTGAGTACATGGCCGAGATCCAGGACGGCGAACACAGCCTCGTCCTTTGCCATTATCCGATGATCACCTGGAACGGCGCACGCAGAGGCGCCCTACAGCTGTTCGGCCACGTCCACGACCAGTGGGCAGGCTCGCGAAACAGCATAAATGTCGGCGTCGACCAGTGGAACTTTCGACCGATCCAGATTGAGGAAATGGCAAAGCGCGCAGCCCGTATGCCCGTCAACAAGCATTGGGCGGATGTCGAACATGGAAACGAGCTTCCGTAGACCAATTGAGCGGGTGGCATCTCGGACCAGCTGGTTGAGCGATCGCATGGTGAGCAAGAGCTCAGAGGTTCGATCTCGCAAGGGCAGCTCGCCTCTGTGTTGAAAAGCACCTGAGAACGGCGGTGCAAAATTAGTCCACGGTGGCGGCGGGATAGTCCTGCTGCGGGCGGCGTAAAAACCGGCCACTTTGCTCTTCTTGCGGCGGCAGGGAGGGCGTGGAGATCTATACCGTGGAGTTATATCGAAAGGTTCGTCTGGCCTGCGCCGACGGCATGAGCAAGCGTGCGGCAGCAGCCCATTTCAACATCTCTCGTGATACGGTGGAGAAGGCCTTGGCGTTCTCGGTGCCGCCTGGCTATCGGCGAACGGCGCCGATCAAGCGGCCAAAGCTGGACGGGTTTACCGAGATCATCGACGCGTGGCTCGATGGCGACAAGACGGTGCATCGCAAGCAGCGGCACACCGCCAAGCGCATCTTCGACCGGCTTCGTGATGAGCATGGGTTCACCGGCGGCTACACGATCATCAAGGACTACGTTCGGGAGCGCCAGCGGCGTGGACAGGAGATGTTCGTGCCGCTGGCGCATCCTTCGGGGCATGCGCAGGCGGATTTCGGCGAAGCGGTCGTTGTCATCGATGGCGTCGAACAGAAGGCTCATTTCTTCGTCATGGATCTGCCGCAGAGCGACGCGTGTTTCGTGCGAGCCTACCCCGCAGCGACGGCGGAGGCCTGGATGGATGGCCATGTCCACGCCTTCGCTTTCTTCGGAGGCGTGCCGCTGTCGGTGCTTTATGACAATGACCGCTGCCTGGTCTCGAAGATCCTGCCTGACGGGACACGTCGGCGCGCCACGCTGTTCAGTGGGTTGCAGTCGCACTACCTGTTTCGCGACCGCTACGGGCGACCGGGCAAAGGCAATGACAAGGGCAACGCCGAAGGGCTCGTGGGATATTCGCGGCGGAACTTCATGGTTCCCGTCCCGCGCTTTGCCAGTTGGGAAGCTTTCAACGCTGATCTCGAAGTCCGGTGCCGCAAGCGCCAGCGCGACGTCTTGCGGGGCGAGGCCGAGACGATCGGCGCACGGCTGCAACGCGATCTGGCGGAGCTAAGAGCCCTGCCAGGAACGCCGTTCGACGCCTGCGAGCAGGTCAGCGCCCGGGTCAGCTCTCAATCTCTCGTTCGGTACGGCACCAACGATTACTCGGTGCCGGTTGCTTATGGGCATCGGGATGTTTGGGTGCGCGGCTATGTTGATCAGGTCGTGATCGGCTGTCGCGGCGAGGTCATCGCCCGGCACCCGCGGTGCTATGCGCGCGAGGACATGATCTTCGACCCGATCCATTACCTGCCGCTGCTCGAGAAGAAGATCAATGCCCTGGATCAGGCCGCCCCCTTGGCGGGCTGGGGCCTTCCAGTTGAGTTCGAGACCCTGCGCCGCCTCATGGAGGCGCGGATGCAGAAGATGGGCCGCCGCGAGTACGTGCAGGTGTTGCGCCTTCTCGAGACCTTCGAACTCGCCGACGTGCATGCCGCGGTGAAGAAAGCGCTGAAGCTGGGGGCGGTCGGCTTCGACGCTGTCAAACACCTCGTGCTGTGCCACGTCGAGAGGCGGCCACCGAAGCTTGATCTCGACGTCTATCCCTACCTGCCGCGGGCCAACGTGGGGACCACCTCGGCGGCCAGCTACATGTCTCTGCTGTCGGGAGACGCGGCATGACCGGTGCGCCGCAGATCCTGCTTGCTCATCACCTGAAGACGCTGAAGCTCCCGACCTTCTTGCGGGAGCACGAGAAGCTGGCGCGCCAATGTGCAGCCGAGGGCCTGGACCACGTCCAGTTCCTCGCCCGACTGGTCGAACTGGAACTGATCGACCGCGAGGGACGGATGATCGAACGCCGGATCAAGGCTGCAAAGTTCCCCGCCAAGAAGAGCCTGGACAGCTTCGACTTCAAGGCGA
>NZ_JAAGOZ010000012.1:0-131522 GCF_010499845.1 Salipiger sp. PrR007
CGGCCCTACGGTGCTGTGACCGGGGCGCCCGTGTGGCGCGGGGCGCGGGACCGCGGCGGGTGGCGGCAGTGTCCGGCTCGGGCGTCGGCGCCGGCGGCTCGGGATTGGGCGCGGGCTCAGGTTCGGCGGGCTCCGGGCGCGCCGCGGGCCGTGCATCAGGCTCGGGCGCGGGCGGCGCGTCGATCTCCTGCGCCGTCTCGGGGGACTGCGCGGCACGGGTCAGCGCGGCGAACTCGGCCTCCGAGATCACCGTGACCGCCGAGGTCTCGACCTGCGGCGGATCGGGGCGGAACACGTTGCCAAAGATCGCCCAGAGGATCACGGCAAGGTGCAAACCGCCCGAGGTATAGAGGTTCCTGCGCAAGGGCGCTCCCTCAGTTGCCGGCCGCGGGGGCCGTGCCGTCTAGCGCCGGGCCACCGGCATCGGTCACAAGACCGATCGACGAAAAGCCGCCGCGGTTCAGCGCGCCCATGACCTTGGCGACGGTGTCATAGGGCACCGCGCCATCGGCGCGCAGGAAGATGCGGTCGTCGCTGCGCTCGGTGGCGATCGCCTGCAGGCGCGGCGTCAGCTCGTCCATCGGCACTTCTGTGGTCTGGATCATCACCATGCCATCGGCGGCGATGGTCACCGTCAGCGGCTCCTCGGCCTCGTTCGGCAACGAGGAGGCTGCCGTCTTCGGCAGCTCCACCGGCACACCCACGGTCAGCAGCGGCGCCGCGACCATGAAGATGATCAGCAGCACCAGCATCACGTCCACCATCGGCGTGACGTTGATCTCGGCCATGGGTTGACCCCCGCCGCCACCGCTGCGGCGACGCCGACGGCGGCCTCCGCCGCCTCCCTTTTTCATCACGCCCCCGGCCATGGATCAGGAGTCCAACTGGCGCGAGAGGATGGTCGAGAACTCGTCGGCAAAGGCCTCGTAGCCCGCGATAACGCGATCCGAGTCGGCCGAGAGCTTGTTGTAGAAGATCACCGCCGGAATCGCCGCGACCAGACCCAGCGCGGTGGCGAAGAGCGCCTCGGCGATGCCGGGGGCCACGACGACCAGCGAGGTGTCCTGCTGCTGCGCGATCTCGATGAAGGCGTGCATGATCCCCCAAACGGTGCCGAAAAGCCCGACGAAGGGCGCCGCCGAGGCGACCGTGGCCAGCACCGGCAGACCGCGCTGCAGATCCTCGGCCTCTTTCTGGATGGCGACATCCATCGAGCGGTCGATGCGCGCCGAGGCATTGGCGATCATACCGCCGTCGCCGCGATGCGAGCGCCGCCATTCGGTCATGCCGGCGGCAAAGACCCGCTGCGCCCGGCCGCGCGGCTCGGGGCCGATCTGGTCGAACAGCTCGTCCAGCGGCTCGCCCGACCAGAAGGCACGGTCAAAGACCGCGGCCTCGCGGCGCGCCTTGCGATAGGCGACGATCTTTTCAAAGATGATGGCCCAAGCCCAGACCGACGACAGGATCAGCATCAGCATCACCAGTTTGACGGTCAGCGTGGCGCGGGCGAAGAGCCCCCACATGGAGAAATCGATCTCCTGCGCGAGCGCGAGGGTATTTGCGTCCATAAGCCTGCTCTTCCTCATGGGCTATGAAATGGCCTCTGGTGCCGAGGCTCTGATTACCGGTCTGTGTAGCTGATTTGCAGGCGCATCTCCAACACATTGCCGTCATCCGCGCCGCGAGACCGGGGAAATCTCGCGGGAAGTCGCCCATTTCCGCTGGGGAAGGTGCAGGTTTCGCGGCGTCAACCCGCCGCGGCCGGCGCAAAGCACCTGTGCGGGAGCGGCCCCGCCCCCGTCCGCGCCTGCGCGCGCACTCCCCCAGAAAAATCACGCCTCGAAGAAAGTGCCGCCGCAGCGCTCAGTGCACCTGCCGGCGGATCGCGGCGGGCAGGCGCGCCGGGTGGCCCTCAGAGGTGATCGCCACCAGCGTCACCTCGGCGCGGAACAGCGGCTTGCCGTCGCGCACCACTTCCTGCGACAGACCCAGACGCACGCCGGAAACCGATTTCACCTCGGTGCGCACCAGCAGCTCCTCTTCGAAGCGCGCGGGACCGAGATAGTCCGCCTCGATCCGGCGCACCACGAAGACCAGCCCCTCTGCGACGCGCAGGGCGTTCTGGTCGATCCCGAGGCCGCGCACCCAGTCCGAGCGGGCGCGCTCAATGTACTTGAGATAGTTGGCGTGGTAGACGATCCCCGCCATGTCGGTGTCCTCGTAATAGACATGCACCGGAAACTCGTGGGCCATGCGCCGCTCCTTGCTGGTTGCGGCGCGAGCCTAGTGCGCTGAGGTCGCGCCCGCAACCTGCCGCCGGCGCCTGGAACGCCCCCTACCGTGACGCATTTCCTTTGGCGTTGTACGGGATTAACGTGCGGGCATGTTGACCTCCCTGATCCTCGGCGCTGCGCTCTGCACCGCACTCCTGCTGCTCTGGCCCCGGCTGTCCCGTGCCCGGCTTTGGCGTGCCACCGTCACCCCGCTCGCCTCGATCATCGGCAGCGGCTTTCTCGTGCTCGGCCCCATCCTCGAGAGCGCTTACGGCATCTGGGCGCCCGCCGTCATGGCGGCGCTCTGCCTCGGCGCCTGGCTCTTCGGCGCGGCGGTGCGCGTCAACATCGCGCGCCGCGCGCGCGGTCCACGCAGCCCCGCCGAGGAACGGCTGGAAAGCGGCGCCTCATGGGCGCTGGCCTTCGCCTACGTGATTTCGGTGGCCTACTACCTCAACCTGTTCGGTGCCTTCGGCACGCGTCTCACCCCCTGGAACGACCCGCTCCACGCCAAGCTTCTGACCTCCGCCATGTTCCTGCTGGTGCTGGGCGTCGGCTGGACCCGCGGCTTCTCGGCGCTGGAGCGGATGGAGCAGATCGCCGTAGGGCTCAAGCTCGCGATCATTGCCGGGCTCCTGGCCGGGCTCGCCGCCTATTTCTGGGACAAGGCCGAGACCGGGGCGCTGCTCGCCAACCCGCCGACGCTGACCGGCTGGGCGGCGCTGACGCTGGGCTTCGGGCTGATCGTCACGGTGCAGGGCTTCGAGACCACGCGCTATCTCGGGGCCGAGTACACTGCCCCCACCCGCATCCGCGCGATGAAACTGGCGCAGGGGCTCTCGGCGCTGATCTACATGGCCTATATCGGGCTTATCGCCTATGTCTTCCCGCCCGGCACCGGCGACGCCAGCGAAACCGCGATCATCGGGTTGATGGGACTGGTGGCGCCGATCCTGCCGCTGATGCTGACCGGTGCGGCGCTGGCGGCGCAGTTCAGCGCGGCGGTGGCCGACACCGGCGGCGCCGGCGGGCTCGTCGAGGAGCTGACCCGCCGCCGCATTCGGGTGCGCTCGGCCTATGCGCTGCTGGTCGGGCTGGGGCTGGCGCTGACATGGACGCTGGACGTCTTCGAGATCATCGCCTTCGCCAGCCGGGCCTTCGCGCTCTATTACGCGCTGCAGGCAGGCATCGCGGCCCTGGGTGCCCGGGCCGAAGGACAAACCCTCCGGGCGCGGAGCTTCGAGGCGCTGGCGCTGCTGGGACTGGTGATCGCCGTCTTCGGCGCGCCAGTGGAATAGGGCCGGTGGAATAGGACCGGTGGAATAGGACCGGGGCAGACACTCAGCGCTTTTTACGCCGCCCGCCCGAGCTGCGCGCATGGAAGGTCGGCGGGCGCTTGGCGACCCAGTCGAGAAACCCCGCCATGCGCGGATGCGCGCGCAGCGCCTCGGGGGTGTTGAACGCGCGCGCCAATTCGCCCTCGGTAAAGGTCGCGTGGATCTCGTTGTGGCAGATCTGGTGCAGCCGCACCACCGGCCCGCCCTTGCCGCCCTTCAGCCGCGGGATCAGGTGATGCAGGCTCTGCTTGGCCTCCGGCGGGATCGGACGCAGGCAGAGCGGACAGATGGGATCGCTCTCCTCCATCCGTGCAACTTGCGCCCAGCGCCGCCGCGAGGCAAGACGGAGGAATGCGACATAGGACATCCCCGCCCCCACACCGCCCGCACGCGGGCAGCCGTCCCGAGGCCGGGGCATGAGCGGCGCGCTGGTGATCGGCGGCGGCCCGGCGGGGCTGATGGCCGCCGACGCGCTGCTCTCGGCGGGGCACGCCGTGGTGCTGGCCGAGGCCAAGCCCTCGCTCGGGCGCAAGTTCCTGATGGCCGGCAAGTCGGGGCTGAACCTCACCAAGGCCGAACCGCTCGGGGAGTTCCTTGCACAATACGGCGCGGCCGCCCCTGCCCTGCGCCCGATGCTCTCGGCCTTCCCGCCCGAGGAGGTGATGCATTGGGCCGAAGGGCTCGGCCAGTCGCTCTTCACCGGCTCCACCGGGCGGGTCTTCCCGCACGGGATGAAGGCCTCGCCGCTGCTGCGCGCCTGGCTGGCGCGGCTTGATGGCATGGGGCTCGAGCGGCACATGCGCTGGCGCTGGACCGGCTGGGACGACGCCGCCGCCGGCGCAGTGCTGATGGACACACCCGAGGGCGCCTTGCGGCTGACGCCCGACGTCACCGTGCTGGCGCTTGGCGGGGCAAGCTGGGCGCGGCTCGGCTCGGACGGGCAATGGGCCGATATCTTCGCAGGCGCGGGCCTGCCGGTCACACCGTTCGCCCCGGCCAACGCCGGGCTCTGCGTGGATTGGTCGGCGCATATGAAGGCGCAGTTCGGCGCGCCGCTCAAGGGCGTGGCCTTCCATGCGGGCGCTCTGGTCTCGCGCGGCGAGGCGGTGATCTCGGCGCGCGGGCTCGAGGGCGGCGGGCTCTACCCGCTGTCCCCGGCGCTGCGTTCGGGGGCCGCGCTGACCGTGGACCTCTGCCCCGATGTCGAGCTGGCCACGCTCACCAAGCGCCTGTCCCGCCCGCGCGGCAAGCAGAGCCTGTCCAATCACCTGCGCAAGGCGGTGAGCCTCTCTCCTGCGGGCCGCGCCCTGCTGATGGAATGCGCCCGCCCCCTGCCCGAGGAGCCCGCCGCGCGGGCGGCCCTGCTGAAGGCGCTGCCGGTGCCGCACGAGGGCCTGCGCCCGATCGACGAGGCAATCTCGGTGGCCGGCGGCGTACCCTTCGCGGCGCTCGACGCGGGGCTGATGCTGAAGGATCGCCCGGGGGTCTTCGTGGCAGGCGAGATGCTTGACTGGGAGGCGCCGACCGGGGGCTACCTGCTGACCGGCTGCCTTGCGACCGGGCTCTGGGCCGGGCGGGCAGCGGCCGAGAGGCTGAACAGGGGCTGACCAAGCCCTGAGGCCCGCAACGGGCACCCCGAAGATGCAAAAGGCGCCGCCCCATTCGGAGCGGCGCCCTTCTTCAGATCACGCGGCAAGGCCTCAGACGGCCACCTTCATGCTTTCTTCGAGGTAGATCTCGCGCAGCCGCGCGGCGACCGGGCCCGGGGTGCCTGCGCCGATCTTTGCACCGTCGAGCTCGACCACCGGCATCACGAAGCTCGAGGCCGAGGTGACGAAGGCCTCGTCCGCCTGCTGGGCTTCCTCGACGGTGAAGCTGCGCTCCTCGACGACCATCTGCGCTTCCTTGGCAAAGCGCAGCACCGCGGCGCGGGTGATGCCGTGCAGGATGTCATGCGACAGCTCGCGGGTGATGATCTTGCCGCCCTTGACGATATAGGCGTTGTTCGACGAGCCCTCGGTCACCTTGCCGTCCTCGACGAACCACGCATCGTCGCAGCCGGCCTTCTTGGCGGCCATCTTGGCCATCGACGGGTAAAGCAGCTGCACGGTCTTGATGTCGCGGCGACCCCAGCGGATGTCCTCGAGCGAGATCACCTTGATGCCGGTCTTGGCAGCCGGGCTGTCGGCGAGGCCGGGCTTGTTCTGCGTGAAGAGCACCAGCGTCGGCTCGGTGGTCTCGGGGTCGGGGAAGGCGAAGTCGCGGTCACCGGCGGAGCCGCGGGTCACCTGCAGGTACACCAGACCGTCGGTGATCTCGTTACGCGCCACCAGCTCGCGGTGGATCGCCAGGAGTTCTTCCTCGGTGCAGGGCGCCTTCATGTCCAGCTCGTTCAGCGAGCGGGCGAGACGCTTGGCGTGGCCATCGAAATCGACCAGCTTGCCACCAAGAACCGAGGTCACCTCGTAAACCCCGTCGGCCATCAGGAAGGCCCGGTCGAAGATCGACACCTTGGCCTCGCTCTCGGGCAGGTACTCGCCATTGACGTAAACGGTGCGCATTGCAGCTCTCTCCATAATTCGCTGTGGGTCAGTTCCGCCAAAGCGGACCCGGGGTCAAGCCCGCACGGGCGGGCCGCCCCTCAAGTCGGTCATACCGGGTCGGGGTCGGTCAGCCCCAGAGCGCCGCCTCGGGGGCATGCACGCCCGCCTCGTCGTAGAGCATCGCGTGCGCGCGGTCCTCTCCGAGCAGCAGCGGCGCATCAAGGTCGACATATTGCGCGCCCTGCGCGACGATCACCGCCGGGGCCATGGCCAGGGACGAGCCCACCATGCAGCCGACGAAGATGCCGTAGCCCTCGGCCTTGGCGGCCTCGAGCAGCTCCAGCGCCTCGGTCAGCCCGCCGGTCTTGTCGAGCTTGATGTTGACGATGTCGTACTTGCCCTTGAGCTTCGGCAGCGAGGCGCGGTCGTGGCAGCTCTCGTCGGCGCAGATCGGCACCGGGCGGTCCATGCCCAGCAGCGCGTCATCTTCGCCCGCCGGCAGCGGCTGCTCGACCATGGCAACGCCAAGGCGCTGCAGGTGCGGCGCCAGCTCGGCGTAGACCTCGGGGGTCCAGCCCTCGTTGGCGTCTACGATGATGGTGCTCTCGGGCGCCCCGGCACGCACCGCTTCAAGGCGCGGCAGGTCCTCGGGGGTGCCCAGCTTGACCTTCAGCAGCGGTCGGAAGGCGTTCTTGGCCGCCTGCGCCTGCATCTCCTCGGGCGCGGCGAGCGAGAGCGTGTAGGCGGTCACCTCGGGCTGCGGCGCGGGCAGGTCCAAGAGCTCCCAGACGCGCTTGCCCGCGGTCTTGGCCTCGAGATCCCAGAGCGCGCAGTCCACGGCATTGCGCGCGGCACCCGAGGGCAGCAGATCCTGCAGTGCAGCGCGGGTGACGTCCTGCGGCAGCGATTTGATCTGCGCCTCGACGCTGTCGAGCGTCTCGTCGTAGCGCGCGTAAGGCACGCATTCGCCATAGCCGGTGAAACCGCCGCGGGTGATCTTGACGGTGATCACATGTGCCTCGGTGCGGCTGCCGCGCGAGATGGTGAAAACCCGCGCCAGCTTGAAGGTGTCGCGGGTGACCTCGATGCTCAAACCCTGCCCCTTTCATTGTTCCATAAATACGAACTCCCCGGCGCCGGACGCGCCGCCGCCGGGGATGATGTGGTCACTGTGCCAGAGGTCTCAGACCGCGGCCAGCGCCTCGACCAGGCGATCCGCACCGTGGCGGTAGGGGTCGACGCAGGGCAGCCCCAGGCTTTCCTCGACCTCGGCGCAATAGGCCTTGGCTTCCGCGTCGCCCATGTGCTGGGTGTTGATCGACACGCCGATCACCTTGCAATCGGGGTTGCCGACCTTGGCAAGCTGCAGCGCGGTGTCGCGCACCGCTTCCAGCGTCGGCAGCTTGTAGCCCGGCAGGCCGCGCATGTGGCTGCGGGTCGGCTCGTGGCAGAGCACCAGCGCGTCCGGCTGGCCGCCATGCACCAGCGCGAGGGTCACGCCCGAATAGGAGACGTGGAACAGCGAGCCCTGGCCCTCGATGATGTCCCAGTGGTCGGGATCATTGTCGGGGGTGAGGTATTCGATCGAGCCGGCCATGAAGTCGGCGATGACCGCGTCGAGCGGCACGCCGTCGCCGGTGATCAGGATGCCGGTCTGGCCGGTGGCGCGGAAGGTCGACTTCATGCCCTTCTCGCGCATGCAGGCGTCCATCGCGAGCGCGGTGTACATCTTGCCGACCGAACAGTCGGTGCCGACGGCCAGCAGGCGCTTGCCGGTGCGCTTCTCGCCATTGGCGATCGGGTATTCGACGGAAGGGATGCGCACGTCGTGCAGCGTCCGGCCGGTGGCCTTGGCGACAGCCTTGAGGTCTTCCTCATTGCGCAGCAGGTTGTGCAGGCCCGACGCGAGGTCGAAGCCCTCTTCCAGCGCCTCGACCAGGACCTTCTTCCAGGTCTGCGAGATCTTGCCGCCACGGTTGGCGACGCCGATCACCAGCGTCTTGGCACCGGCGGCCTTGGCTTCGGCAAGCGTCATGTCCTGCAGCCCGAGGTCGGCCTTGCAGCCGTCGAGGCGGAACTGGCCGACGCAGTTCTCGGGGCGCCAGTCCTTGATGCCCTGGGCCACCTTGGCGGCCAGGCCGTCGGGAGCGTCACCGAGGAAGAGGAGGTACGGCGTCTCGATCATTCTTGTATTCCCTGTGTTCGTGTACGTTATCCGGCAGGGCGTTTCCTGGGAGGCCGCCCGCTCGGTGGTGTCGGCGCTCAGTCTGCCCTGCATGGCACGCAAATCCGTCTCGAATTGCACGTACCCTCGCGCAACAACGCCAAAATTCCACGCATTTCGACGCCAGCGCCGAAGAATCGTGCATGCGTTGCGGACATCACGGAGGAGGCCTGCGCCGCAGCGCGGCAAATTTCGCTTGCGCAGCGACGCGCAACTTAATAACTCTCTGGATATCGAATATGTAACTTCATTACCCCAACGAGGTGCCTCCATGAGCTTTCGCATCCAGCCCGCCGCGCCTGCCCGTCCGAACCGCTGCCAGCTTTTCGGGCCCGGCTCGCGCCCGGCGATCTTCGAGAAGATGGCCGCCTCGGCGGCGGATGTGATCAACCTCGATCTCGAGGATTCGGTGGCGCCCTCCGACAAGGATAGTGCGCGCGCCAACATCATCGAGGCGACCCATGACATCGACTGGGGCAAGAAGACCCTCTCTGTGCGCATCAACGGGCTCGACACCCCCTGGTGGTACCGCGACGTGGTCGACCTGCTGGAGCAGGCCAGCGAGCGGCTCGACCAGATCATGATCCCAAAAGTGGGCTGCGCCGCCGACCTCTACGCCGTCGACGCGCTGGTGACCGCGGTGGAGCGCGCCAAGGGCCGCAGCAAACCGATTAAGTTCGAGGTGATCATCGAGAGCGCCGCGGGCATCGCCCATGTAGAAGAGATCGCCGCCGGCTCGCCCCGGCTCGAGGCGATGAGCCTCGGCGCGGCGGATTTCGCTGCCTCGATGGGCATGGCGACCACCGGCATCGGCGGCACGCAGGAGACCTATTACATGCTGCACGAGGGCGCGAAGCACTGGTCAGATCCGTGGCATTGGGCGCAGGCCGCCATCGTCGCCGCCTGCCGCACCCATGGCGTGCTGCCGGTCGACGGCCCCTTCGGCGACTTCTCCGACGACGAAGGCTTCCGCGCGCAGGCGCTGCGCTCGGCGACGCTGGGCATGGTCGGCAAATGGGCGATCCACCCCAAGCAGGTGGCGCTGGCCAACGAGGTCTTCACCCCCTCCGAGGGCGCGGTGACCGAGGCCCGCGAGATCCTCGCCGCCATGGAAACCGCCAAGGCCAAGGGCGAAGGCGCCACGGTCTACAAAGGCCGGCTGGTCGACATCGCCTCGATCAAGCAGGCCGAGGTGATCGTGCGCCAGTCCGAGATGATCGCAAGCGCCTAAGGGGCAAGCGCGCTGTCCCCGCGGGGACAGCCTCTCGCGGGGTCACTGCACCCCCCGGGTCCATCGCCCGAGTTGCCCTGCGCCAAAGCACCCCTACGTCACGCCCTGTCGATATGAGCGTTCCCCTCTGGGAGCGCCGCGTGCCGTATTGCGCCTGTCACATTGCGCGGATAGAGGCCGTCAATCCGACCCCGGCCCGCGAAGGAGGTAGACATGACGCAGTTCACGCTTGGATGGGAAGAATGGCTTGCCCTGCCCGGCCTTGGCCTGCCCGCGATCCGCGCCAAGGTGGACACCGGCGCGCGGACCTCGGCGCTGCACGCCTTTGCCATCGAGCAATTCGGCTCCTCCGACAAGCCGATGGTCCGTTTCGCGATCCACCCCGATCCCGCCGAGCCGGGGCTCGAAGTGATCTGCTCGGCCCCGCTCAGGGATCGGCGCGAGGTGACCTCCTCGAACGGCGAGACCGAGCTGCGCTTCGTGATCGAGACCGAGGTCGTCATGGGCGATCGCCGCTGGCCGATCGAGATCACACTCACCGACCGCGGCAGCATGGCCTACCGCATGCTGCTGGGCCGCAGTGCGCTGCAAGATGACATGGTAGTCTCTCCCAGCCAGCGCCTGCAGCAGCCCGAGCTCGATTTCGACGCCTACCGCGGCATCGCACGCGGCAAGCAGCACCGCCGCGCGCTGCGCCTCGCGGTGCTGACCCGCGAGCCGCACAACTACTCGACCCGCAAGCTGATCGAGGCCGCCGAGCACCGCGGCCACACCATGGAGGTGATCGACACCTCGCGCTGCTACATGAACATCCGCGCCGTCGGCGGCGAGGTGCATTACGATGGGCGCCGCCTGCCCCATTACGACGCGGTGATCCCGCGCATCGGCGCCTCGATCACCAGCTACGGCACCGCCGTGGTGCGCCAGTTCGAGAGCATGGGCACCTATTGCCTTGCCGGCTCCGAGGGCATCACCGTCTCGCGCGACAAGCTGCACGCGCATCAGGTGCTGGCACGCCACCGCATCGGCATGCCGACCACCGCCTTCGCCCGCAGCCCCAAGGATTCGGGCAACCTGATCGACTTGGTGGGCGGCGCGCCGCTGGTGCTGAAGCTGCTGGAAAGCAGCCAGGGCAAGGGCGTGGTGCTGGCGGAAACCCCCAAGGCCGCCGAGAGCGTGATCTCGGCCTTCCAGGGGCTCAAGGCCGACTTCCTCGTGCAGAGCTTCGTCAAGGAAGCCGCGGGCGAGGACATCCGCTGCCTCGTGGTCGGCGGCAAGGTGGTCGCCACGATGCGCCGCCGCGGCAAACCCGACGACTTCCGCTCGAACCTGCATCAGGGCGGCACCGCCGAGCCGGTGCGGATCTCGAAAACCGAGCGCGAGGTGGCGATCAAGGCCGCACGGGCGATGAAGCTCGACGTGGCGGGGGTCGACCTGCTGCGCGGCGCCGACGGGCCGAAGGTGCTCGAGGTGAACAGCTCGCCGGGCCTCGAGGGCATCGAGAAGGTCTCGGGCAAGGACATCTCGGGGCTGATCATCGAGCACATCGAGACCAAGGTCGCGCCGAAGCCGCCGCGCCCGAAGAGCCGGGGCAAGCGCATCGCCGGGTAAGCCCCGGCAAGGCGCGCCGGGCGAGCACACTCAGACGCCAAACGCGACGCGAGAAATTACATTCCTCACCCGACCAGGGGGAACTTTAGCGAAGCGCGAACGTCAGATTACGCAACCTTCTTGCGTGATGCCGCGCCGCGGCATCCCCGGACCCTTGCCGCTGGCCCGCATGGGCGCTAAACACCCCCGGTAATCCAAACTCCGAGGGGATGCCCAATGCCTGCCTATCGCTCCCGCACCACCACACACGGCCGCAACATGGCCGGCGCCCGCGGCCTGTGGCGCGCCACGGGCATGACGGATGGCGACTGGAACAAGCCGATCATTGCCATCGTGAACAGCTTCACCCAGTTCGTGCCCGGCCACGTGCACCTGAAGGATCTGGGCCAGATGGTCGCCCGCGAGGTCGAAAAGGCCGGCGGCGTCGCCAAGGAGTTCAACACCATCGCGGTGGACGACGGCATCGCCATGGGCCACGACGGCATGCTCTACTCGCTGCCCTCGCGCGAGATCATCGCCGACTCGGTGGAATACATGGTCAACGCCCATTGCGCCGATGCCATGGTCTGCATCTCCAACTGCGACAAGATCACCCCCGGCATGCTGATGGCCGCCATGCGGCTCAACATCCCCGTTGTCTTCGTCTCGGGCGGCCCGATGGAAGCGGGCAAGGTCGAGTGGGAAGGCACCGAGAAGGCGCTCGATCTGGTCGACGCCATGGTCGCCGCCGCCGATGACAAGTACACCGACGCGCAGGTTCAGGCGATCGAGGAAGCCGCCTGCCCGACCTGCGGCTCGTGCTCGGGCATGTTCACCGCCAACTCGATGAACTGCCTGACCGAGGCGCTTGGTCTGTCGCTGCCGGGCAACGGCTCGACGCTGGCCACCCACTCGGACCGCCAGCGCCTGTTCGTTGAGGCCGGCCACCTGATCGTCGATCTCGCCAAGCGCTACTATGAACAGGACGATGCCACCGTGCTGCCGCGCTCGATCGCCACGGTGAAGGCCTTCGAGAACGCCATGACGCTCGACATCGCCATGGGCGGCTCGACCAACACCGTGCTGCACCTGCTCGCCGCCGCGAACGAGGGCGAGGTGCCCTTCGACATGTCCGACATCGACCGGCTGTCGCGCAACGTGCCGGTGCTGTGCAAGGTCGCGCCCGCCAAGGACGACGTGCACATGGAAGACGTGCACCGCGCGGGGGGCATCATGTCGATCCTCGGCCAGCTCGACCGCGCCGGGCTGCTCGACAGCTCGGTGCACACCGTCCACGCCGAGACCATGGCCCATGCGCTTGACCGCTGGGACGTGACCCGGACCAACTCGGAGTCGGTGCACGACTTCTTCCGCGCCGCCCCGGGCGGGGTGCGCTCGACCACCGCATTCTCGCAGTCGATGCGCTACGACACGCTCGATCTCGACCGTCAGGCGGGCGTGATCCGCGAGGCCGAGCACGCCTTCTCCAAGGATGGCGGGCTGGCGGTGCTCTACGGCAACCTCGCCGAGGACGGCTGCATCGTGAAGACCGCGGGCGTCGACGAGTCGATCCTGACCTTCACCGGCCCGGCGCGCATCTTTGAATCGCAGGACACCGCGGTCAGCGCGATCCTCACCGGCAAGGTGCACAAGGGCGACGTGGTGCTGATCCGCTACGAAGGCCCGCGCGGCGGTCCGGGCATGCAGGAAATGCTCTACCCGACCTCCTACCTCAAATCGAAGGGCCTCGGGAAGGACTGCGCGCTGGTCACCGACGGACGTTTCTCGGGCGGCTCCTCGGGCCTGTCGATCGGCCACGTCTCGCCGGAAGCCGCAGAGGGCGGCACCATCGGCCTCGTGGAAGAGGGCGATCTCATCGAGATCGACATCCCCAACCGCAAGATCAACCTCGCCGTCGACGACGCGGTGATCGCCGAGCGCCGCGCCGCGCGCGAGGAGAAGGGCTGGCAGCCCGAGGAGAAGCGCAAGCGCAAGATCTCCAAGGCGCTGAAGGCCTATGCCGCGCTGACCACCTCGGCCGCCAAGGGCGCCGTGCGGCAGATCTGACCCCGGCTGCGCCCGCGCAGTGTCGAACGGCCGTCCCTGCCGGGGCGGCCGTTTCTCTTTGTGGCAGGGGTCCTGGGCGCTCTGGCCGCGTCCGCGCCGCGCGCGGCCTCGCAGGGGTATCTCTGCCCGAAAGAAAGCGCCGCGGATCAGGCGGCGGGCAGCGACGGCCGCGGCTCGGGCTCGGCGGGGGGAGCGGTCCCGTCGTCCGGGGCCTGCACAGGGGCGGCGGGCGTCTCGGCGATGGGCGGCGCCTCCGCCTGCGCAGCCACATCCTCCGCGGCGACCTCGGCGATCTCATCGCCGGTCTCCGCGGCGGCCTCGAGCTCTGCCTCCGCCGCGATGTCGCCGTCGCGCTCGGCGGCGTCGGAGAGGATGAACTCCGCCGCGCGCAGCGCCGCCGCCATCACCGGGGCGAGCGTGCCGCCCGCCGGCACCTCGGGGAAGATCGAGGCGTCGCAGACCCGAAGCCGGTCGATGCCGCGCAGCCGCAGCCGTGTGTCGAGCGGGTCGAGGTCGTCTGGCCCCATGGCGCAGCTGCCCACCGCGTGGCCCGCCGAACGGCCGTAGCGGCGATAGAGATCGAGGATGTCATCGTCGCTTTTGGCCCATGCCGAGATCACCGTCTCCCCCTCGACGAACTCCGACAGCGCCGGGCGCCGGGCCAGTTCGCGCAGCCGGCGCAGAACGGCGATGGCGCGGGTGCGGTCGCGCTCGGTGGCGAGGTGGTTGGCCTCGATGCGCGGTGCCATGTCGGGATCGGGTCCGGCGGCAAAGACGTAGCCCGAGCTCTCGGGCCGCAGCGCGTGGCCGGTGAGCCGCATGCCCGGCTCGGTCTCGAGCCCGCCAATGCCCGGGACCACCTCGTGCGAATGGCTTGCAGCGGTGATCATGATGTCAGGCGGCTCGGCGGTCTTCTGCGAGCTCAGGAAGCCCACCAGTTCGGCCCCGCCCTGGCTCATCACCCCGCTGCCGGACAGCAGGTAGCGCAGCGCGTTGATCCAGAGCCGCCCGCCGCTGTAGGCGCGGTTGTCGCTGTCGCGCCAGTGGCGCAGCCGCCAGTTGGTCGCCAGCATCACCTGATCGCGCAGGCCGCGGCCGATGTTGGGGCTGTGGTGCCTCGTCTCGATCCCCGCGCGGCGCAGCGCCATGCCGTCGCCAATGCCCGAGAGCATGAGGATCTTCGGCGTGATCACCGCGCCGGCGCAGAGGATCACCTCGCCGCGGCTGCGGAACAGCAGCTGGGCGCTGCCGCGGCGCCCCTCGATGCCATAGGCGCGGCCCTCGTCGATGAGCACCCGGTCAACCCGCACCCCGGTCTCGATCCTGAGGTTTGGCCGGTCCTTGGCACCGCGCAGGAAGGCGGTCCAGGCTGTGACCCGGCGGCCCTTGTCGTCGAGGGTCCAGGCGGCGGGGCCAAGCCCATCGGGGTCGGCCTCGTTCGGGTCCTCGCGCTGGCGCCAACCCGACTCCGCCCCGGCCTGCATCACCGCCTGCATCAGGGGCCGCAGCGGCTCGGCCAGCCGCAGGGACACCGGACCGCCGCGGCCGCGCAGCTCGCTGCCGCCAAAGGCATGGTGCTCGAGCCGGCGCAGGGTGTCCGACATTTCGGGCCAGTCCCAATCCTCGCTGCCGGTGATCTGCGCCATCCGCGCCCAATCCGCCGCGCCGCCGCGCAGCCAGAGCATCGCCCCGACCGCGCTGGTGCCACCCGGCATCCGCCCGCGCAGCCAGCGTTCGGCAGGCCCCCGCGCCCCGGGCTCGACATGGTAGCGGTAGACCCGCGAGGGATCGCGCAGCAGCCAGCCCGAGGCCCCCGGCACGCTGCTCGCCCAATGCCCGCCGGCACCCTTGCCCTCCTCGAGCAGGAGCACACGTGTGTCGGGGTCCGCCGACAGCCGTTCGGCCAGAACGCTGCCCGCCGCCCCTGCCCCGACGATGATGTAGTCGAATTCGCCCGCCTGCGCCTCGGTCATGATCCGGTCAAACTTTTCCGTTTTCGTCCGGCGCCCCGAAGGGAACCGGTGCCGTCCGATTCGGGCGCGCTCAGGCTCTGTCGTCCTTTGGCGATCCCATCACCACATAGGAGGTTATGGCGCTTACCTGCGGCAAGGTGCCGAGCACCTCCGTGTGGAACTCCTTGTAGGCGGCCAGATCGGTCACCTCGATGCGCAGAAGATATTCCACGTTCCCGGTAATATTGTGGCATTCCTTCACTTCGGGGGCGCGGGTGATCACCCGCTCGAAGGCAAGCTGCGATTCCTTGGTGTGCACCCCGAGCCCGACGGTGACATAGGCGACAAAGCCGATGCCGGTCTTCTCGGGGCTGAGCACGGCGCGGTAGCCGCGGATCACCCCCGACTTCTCCAGGGCCGCCACCCGCCGCAGACAGGCCGAGGCCGAAAGCCCCACCCGCTCGGCCAGCGCGAGGTTGCTGATCCGCCCGTCGCGCGCAAGGACACGCAATATCCGGTCGTCTATGTAATCAAGGTCGCTCATAACTTGCGATAAAAGCCGCAATACGCCGTTGATTGCAATCTTTCTCCATCTCAAACGGGTAAGTCTTGCGCCATGACACAGGACCTTCTCTTCGCGCTGGCGGGCTTCGCCTTCGTCACGGTGATCTCGCCGGGGCCGAACAATCTCATGCTGCTCGCCTCGGGCGCCAACTTCGGCCTCGCGCGGACAGTGCCGCACATGCTCGGCGTGGCGCTCGGGTTCCCGGCGATGGTGCTGCTGGTGGGGCTCGGCGCTATGCAGGTCTTCGAGGCCTTTCCGCTCGTGCGCAGCGCCCTTACCGTGCTGTCGGTGCTCTACATGCTCTGGCTGGCGTGGAAGATCGCCCATGCCGCCGCTCCGGGCGAGGCGCAGGCGGGGGCGCGGCCGATGGGCTTTTTGCAGGCCGCGGCCTTTCAATGGGTGAACCCCAAGGCCTGGTCGATGGCGCTGGGGGCGATCACCCTCTACGCGGTCAGCCGCGACCTGCCCGCCGTGCTCTTGGTGGCGGGCACCTATGTCGCCATGGGCGCGATCTCGACCACCACCTGGACGGTGCTCGGCGGCAGCCTGCGCCGGGTGCTGAAGAGCCCCGCGCGCTTGCGGCTCTTCAACTGGAGCATGGCCGCGTTGCTGATTGCCTCGATGCTGCCGGTGCTTCTGGGCTGAGCCGCACCCGCCGCCAAGGGCCCGCAGATGTGGCAATCGAGCTTGCTTTGTTGCATCCGCGCGCCTTCGAGGCCATATAGGCCGCGACCAACAAGAGTGCCCGAGCATGACGCATTATCTCGACTTTGAAAAACCCCTCGCCGAGATCGAAGGCAAGGCGGAAGAACTGCGCGCCATGGCGCGGAAGAACGAAGAGATGCATGTGGAGGACGAGGCGGCCGCGCTCGATCGCAAGGCCGACGATCTGCTCAAGGATCTTTACAAGAAGCTGACCCCCTGGCGGAAGTGCCAGGTGGCGCGGCATCCTGACCGTCCCCATTGCAAAGACTACATCGACGCCCTGTTCACCGAGTACACGCCGCTCGCCGGCGACCGCGGCTTTGCCGACGACCACGCGGTGATGGGCGGGCTTGCCCGGTTCAACGACAAACCCGTGGTCGTGATCGGCCATGAAAAGGGCAATGACACCCAATCGCGCATCGAGCGCAACTTCGGCATGGCCCGCCCCGAGGGCTACCGCAAGGCGATCCGCCTGATGGAGATGGCCGACAAGTTCGGCCTGCCGGTGATCACCCTCGTTGACACCCCCGGCGCCTACCCGGGCAAGGGCGCGGAAGAGCGCGGCCAGTCCGAGGCGATCGCCCGCTCGACCGAGAAATGCCTGCAGATCGGCGTGCCGCTGGTGACCGTGATCATCGGCGAGGGCGGCTCCGGCGGCGCCGTGGCCTTTGCCACCGCCAACCGCGTGGCGATGCTCGAGCATTCGGTCTATTCGGTGATCTCGCCCGAGGGCTGCGCCTCGATCCTTTGGAAGGACGCCGAAAAGATGCGCGAAGCCGCCGAGGCGCTGCGCCTCACGGCGCAGGACCTGCTGAAGCTGGGCGTCGCCGACAAGGTGATCCCCGAGCCGCTCGGTGGCGCCCACCGGGCGCCTGCGGATGCCATCGCGGCGGTCGGCAACAACATTGCCGCCCTGCTCGAGGAGATGGACGGCATGAAACCGGCGGAGCTGATCAAGGCGCGCCGGCAGAAGTTCCTGTCGATGGGCTCCAAGGGCCTCGCGGCCTGATCCCAGGCCGCGCCCGGCAACGGGCGGGCCAAGCGACAACCGATTTGAAATGCCCCGGCCTGCTTCTCTTCCGCAGGGCGGGGCATTTTGCTTTGACGGCGATGGATGAAGCCCGCCGCGCATCGAATTGGCATCGCGGTGGAATTTCGCGTGCAGCGACGGCGCAAATCCGGCTTGCGAGAGGCTGTGCGAACCGCTGCCGCCTTGGGCGGACGGCACAAGCCGCCGATTCCGAACCGCGCTGTTTTCCTACGCAGGCACAGGACGTTTTCCTACGCAGGCACAGGAATCGCGGAAATCCCTGTA
Source organism: Salipiger sp. PrR007 (assembly GCF_010499845.1). Lineage (NCBI taxonomy): Bacteria > Pseudomonadati > Pseudomonadota > Alphaproteobacteria > Rhodobacterales > Roseobacteraceae > Salipiger > Salipiger sp. PrR007. The sequence continues at coordinate 17,803 of NZ_JAAGOZ010000012.1, forward strand.
ATTCTGCATAGATAGAGCCCCGAACTGAGTTTCAGAATGCGCCGCACCGCGACTCGAACCGAGGACAATACGGCAATAAAGAGGCTTCCAGCTTTGCATGATTGTCAGCTGAAAATTATTTGCTACCGCAGCCTCTTTCGGAATAAACGCCGCTGAACCACGGTCAAACCTGCTGAATTTCCGCCTTAATTATTTCTCAACAATTTCGAAGTCCCTATTCCTGACACATACTTCAGGGATTCAACAAGACCCTTTTCCGAAAAACCACGGATGGTCATGAGGGGCCGCCCTCATGAGATGCGCTCTCCTGCCCTGTCAAATGCCCATCCGGGAATGTTTTTCCCGACTTCTTCACGCGATGGATGACGCCCCGTGGGGCCGCCTCGCAGCGGCCCCGACGTCGCAGGCGTGCCCGCCCTTATCCCGTCGCATTCTCCGCAGCCGCGCGCAGCCGCGCGCCCAGCGACTCGATCCCGCGGTCCGCCGCCTTGGGAATGATCCGGTAGCCCGCATTGACGAAGCAGAACAGCGAGAAGCCCAGCAGGCCGAGGCAGAGCAGCCCCACGAGCACCCGGCCATAAACCTGCCCCTGCAGCCAGTCGAAGGCCGATCCCAGCCCGCCGGCCTCGGAGGCGTTGGCCTGCAGCGCCGCGTAGCAAATCAGCATGCCGATGATGCCGATCACCACGCCCTGCGCGGCCAGCCCTGCCTTCAGGGCGCCGTTCATATGGGTGGTGACGCTGTTGGCGCGCAGGTGGTTGCGATATTCCTCGGTCATCGCCTTGTGCAGGTAGTACACCCCTGCCCCGATGGTCAGCAGCCCGGCCACGCCCACGGCGAGCTGACCGCCCGGGTTCTGCAGCACCGTATCCAGCATCTGCCGTCCGCTGCTGCCGCCGCTCCGGCCGATGAGCAGCGTCAGCGCCAGCCCCCCGATGCCGAGATGCGCCGCCCCGGTCACCAGCATGCCGGCGCGGGCGACGAGCCCCTTGGCATCGCGGCCGTAGGCCTCGAGATCCCAGATGCAGTCGACCAGCCGCCAGAGCGCATAGGCGAACATGCCGAGCGCGATGAGCACGATCACCGCCGTGCCCCAGCCTCCCTGCAGGCTCTGCATGGCCTCCGAGGTGCCCTCTGCCTGCCCACCCCGCAGCATCGACCAGAGCGAGACACCCGCCACCACGAGGTAAACCAGCCCGCGCCCGGCGTAGCCGGCGCGCATGATCGGAATCGACCAGGCAAAATCCTCGGGGTTCACATCCTCCAGCCGGCGGGCGCGGCGCGAGTCGGGCTTGAGCGAAAGAGAGTCGGCGAGGGTCATGGCGGGCTCCGGGGCTGGCTGAGGGATATCCCCTCAATGCCCCTCCCCCCGCCAGGGTTCCCCGGCAGCCTGTGTCAGGTGGCGAGCATCCGCAGCCCCTGGGTGACGTCAGAGCGCACCGCCAGCCGCAGCCCCGGCTCGTCGCCGGCCTTGAGCGCGGCGATCATCAGCCGGTGATACTGCGGCGCCTCGGTGCGGCGCAACCGGCCGTAGAGCTTGCGCATGGTCGGCCCGAGCTGCAGCCAGACGGTCTCGGTCATCGCCAGCATCGCCGGCGCCTGCGCCCGCAGGTAGAGCGTGCGGTGAAACTCGAGATTGGTGCGGATGTAGCCCACCGCGTCGCGCGCCTGGATCATCTCGGAGATGGTGCCGTTGATCGTCTGCAGCCGGTCGATCAGCGCCATGTGGGCCCGCGGCAGAGCGCGCGAGGCCAGCTCGACCTCGATCAGCGCGCGCAGCGCCGCCAGCTCCTCGATCCGCTCGTTGGACAGCTCCGGCGTCGAGACCCGGCCCGAAGAGGACATGGACAGCGCCCCCTCGGCGACCAGCCGGTTGATCGCCTCGCGCGCGGGGGTCATCGAGACATCGAACTCGCGACCGATGCCGCGCAATGTCAGCGACTCGCCCGGCGCGATCTGCCCCAGCATGATGCGCTGGCGCAGCCCGCGGTAGACGCGTTCATGGGCGGAAAGGACGATATCGGAGGTGCGGGGCTGGGGCTGGATCATGATCCGCGCAATCTCCGACGCGGCGCGGGCGGCGTCAATCGCCGAAACGATAGCGATGCAGCGAAGCGCCCTCGACCTGCAGCCAGCGGCGCGCCGGGCGCCAGTCGCCGTAGAGCCGCTCGACCACCGCCCAGAACGCCGGCGAGTGGTTCATCTGCGCCAGATGCGCCACCTCATGCGCCGCGACGTAGTCGAGCACCTCGGGCGGCGCCATGACCAGCCGCCAGGAATACATCAGCCCGCCCTCGGCGGTGCACGATCCCCAGCGCGAGCGCGTGTCGCGCAGCGTCAGCCGGCTGTAGGGCAGCCCGAGCGCGGCGGCGTGGCGGTCGGAGGCCGCGGCCAGCCGGTCGCGCGCCTCGGCCCGCAGCCAGCCCACGAGCCGCGCGGGCACCTGCTGTGCCGCGCCGGGCACCTCGAGCGCGCCGTCAACGCGTCTCACGCTGCGCCCCTGCCCCGGACGGATCTCATGCGCCCGCCCCTCGAAGGGCAGCCGCGCGCCAAGGCCCACTGCCACGTCGGCACCCCGGCTTTCGAGGTGGCCGCGCAGCCAGCCCTCCTTCTCGCGCAGGAAGCCGATGGCCTCGGCCTCGGGCAGGCGCCGCGGCAGCGTCAGCGTCACCCGACCGTCGAGCTGCGAGAGTCGCAGCGACAGCCGCCGCGCCTGCGCGGAGCGTCGCAGGGTGACCGAGATCGGCGGGTTGCCCGGAAGGGTGATCTGCCCCATTTTCTGCGCCTCTGGACTGCTTGGGCCAAAAGTTTTGACACTCCCCTTGTGTTATGGCAGAGGCTTCAGATTGTCGACCGTACAAGCCAGCTGAAGGGGACCACCCATGCCCAAAGAAGAATGGGGCACGAAGCGCATCTGCCCGACCACCGGGAAGCGTTTCTACGACCTGAACAAGGATCCGATCGTCTCGCCGTACACCGGCGAGGTGCTGACTCTCGATACCGGCAAGCGCACCATGCTGTCGGCGGACCAGCCGGATGGCGCCCCGCGCCGTGCCCAGAAAGAGGAGTCGGAAGACGTCGATCTGCTGGAAGATGATGTCGAGGTCGAACTCGATGACGATGATGTTCTCGACGATGACGAGGATGACAACGTCTCGCTCGACGAGATCACCGACGTTCCCGGCGATGACGACGAGTAAGCTTTGAAGTTTTTTCTGCGGGCGGTCATTTTTTCGCTTGAACCCGCCCGCAGCATCCCATAGATCACGCCGCACAGCGCCGGAGACGGCGCGGCGGACACCGCTCCGGACCGAAGCCGAAACGCTCTGAAGAGCACGACGGACAAGGCAAAGAGCACCGCGATTGGGGCCTTAGCTCAGCTGGGAGAGCGCTTGCATGGCATGCAAGAGGTCAGGGGTTCGATCCCCCTAGGCTCCACCAATCCTCCACTTAAAAGCACCAGATAGGTCTGCCTTTTTCGTCAGAGGATTTGCCTCTGCCGCGCAGACAGGTGATGTTTTCCCTGCGAAGATTCATGCTGCTTTGATCCGCGCCTTCGGGCGTGTTGATCCCGTCGCAGCCCTTCCCCCTTCACAACCGAGGATGGCCCATGAGCGACCGTTTCTTCGTCGTGACGGGCGGCCCAGGTGCGGGCAAGACCAGCCTGATCACCGAGCTTGCCCGTCGCGGCTTCCACACGATCCCAGAATCCGGCCGCGCGATCATCCGCGAGGAGATGCAGAGCGGCGGGGACGCCCTCCCTTGGGCGGACCGCATGGCCTATGCCGAACGGATGCTGGAGCAGGACCTCCGCGCCTACAGCGCCGCACAGGCGCTCTCAGGCCCGGTGATCTTCGACCGCGGCTTTTCCGACACCCTAGGCTACCTGACCCTCTGCGGCCTCCCCGTGCCGACCCACGTCACCGCAGCAGCCAAGGCAGCCCGCTACAACGCCCGCGTCTTCCTTGCGCCCTACTGGGACGAGATCTTCACGCAGGATACCGAACGCACGCAGACCCGCGCCGAGGCCGAAGCGACCTGCGCCGTCATGCGGGAGACGTACACCGCGCTCGGATACAAAACCACGGAGCTGCCGCGCGCCGACATTGCAACACGCGCCAGCTTTGTATGTGCGCACTTGGCGATCCGACCGTAATCTCGAGATGGACGGAGAAGCTGCCAAAGCGGACAAACCGCGCTTTTGCCTCAGCTGCTCAGTTTGTGCTGCGACTGCGACGCTGTCCGGGAGGAAGGGCGAAGCTCCCCCTTTCGCTGCGTCACGCACGAACGGTCGCAGTTGGCAGGCCTATCTGTTGTCCTGACTGTCGAGCACCAAGCTTGTGCTACAAAAACGGGACCTCAAGCCATTGCTGTGAGACACAAGGAGCAATGATATCCGTCGCTGGCGGGTCAGATCGAGCAGGGCCCTCAGAAGCAGATCCTGCTCGATCGCATCCAATTGGCTGGTGATTTCGTCACAGATCAGAACCCGTAGACGCGGGTGGAACAGGCGCGCGAGGGAAACCCTCGCCAGCTCTCCCCCCGAAAGTTGCGTCGGCCGTCGGTTTAGCCACGCGTCGCGTATGCCGAGCGCCGCAAGCACCTCGGGGTCCGGGACCATGCCGTTTTCCAAGACCTTGCGCACGTGCCAGCGGGGATCGACCGCCAGCTCGGGGGATTGGGGGGCGTACTGCACCGGGGCCGGGAGCCCCGGTCTTGCCGTTTCGAGCCTTGCTCCGTCGAGCAGAACCTCGCCGTAATCGGGCACCGACCGGCCCGCAAGGATCCGGCAAAGGGTCGTCTTGCCAGAGCCCGATGCTCCGCCAACGCCCATCACCTCGCCCGGGGAGAGCTTAAGGTCAACGCCGGTCAGGATCTGCCGATTGCCATAGGCATGGCGCAGGTCGCGGGCGGTCAGCATTGAGCATCCGGCGAAAGCTGCGCATCCCACAGCGCTTGTGAAAAGGCTTTGCGCAGGAGGCTACCGGTCCCGGCAAATGCGGCTTTCGGCGCCGTTTCGACTTGCCTGCCCTCTCGCAGGATGACGATACGTGACGCGATCCTCACCAGACCGATCAGGTCGTGCGAAATCACCATTACCCCTCGCCCGGCAGCAGCCAGATCGGCCAGCAGCGACAGGACGCGGGCCGCGGCGGCCTCGTCCAGCCCGACCGTCGGTTCGTCGGCGATGATCCAGTCCGCGCCTGTGGCCAGTGCCGTGGCCAGAAGCACGCGGCGCGCCATGCCGCCCGACAGCTCGTGCGGGTAGAACCGGGCCGTGTCCGGCGGCAGGCCGACACTGGCCAGCGCGCCAGTCACATCGGCGGATCGCTCTGCAAGGCGGGCGAACCGCTGGATCTGGCGGCCGACCCGCGCCAGCGGATCCAGCGCATCCAGCCGCTGCGGGGCCAGTGCGATCGTCCGGGGGCGGACTGGATTGCCTGCAATGGTGATGTGGCCTGTCCGGATGGCGTTCGGCGGCAATGCTCCGACCAGAGCCTCGGCGACGAGGCTCTTGCCCGCGCCGGAGGTGCCGGTCAGCCCGACGACCTCGCCGCGATCCAGCGACAGGGATACGCCCTCCAGAACCGGGCCGGTCGGAAAGGTCACAGCCAGGTCTTCGATCCTAAGGGTCATGCCATGCCTCCCGCCGGATCCGTCAGCCGGCGCAATGCCTCGCCGAACCGTTCGAAGGTTACGGCGACCAGCATCAGACCAAGGCCGGGCGCGGCGGCAACCCACCAGTGTCCCGCCATGATCTCGCGCAGGCTTTCGGACAGCATCACGCCGATCGACGGCAGGTGCGGTTCGATCCCGAGGCCGATGAAGCTGAGCCCTGCCTCGTGCAGGATCGCATGGGGGAAGATCACGATGAAACCGGCGACGATCTGCGGCACGAGGTGCGGCACGAGGTGATGCCGGGCGACCCAGCTCCGCGACCGTCCCAGCGCGCGCGAGATTGCCACGTACTCCGACGTGGCGATCGTCTGTGCCTCGTGTCGCAGGACGCGCGCGAGGCGCGGCCAGTGGGTCAGCGCCACGGCGACGATCACACCTGTCGTGCCACCGCCCGTGGCAAAGGCAACCATGATCAGCAGCACGAAGTGCGGCAGTCCGAGCGCCAGTTCCGTCAGCATCCCGACCGCGTGATCGGCGACGCGCCCGAAGGTCGTCGCCAGCCCCAGCACTATCGCCACGAGGGTCGATGCGCCCGCCGCCAGAAGCCCGACCTGCACGCTTTGCGCAAGGGCTGCCAGGGTGCGGGCGGCGATGTCGCGGCCCAGCAGGTCGGTGCCCATCAGATGCGTCCGCTGCGGTGGCAGCGCACGTGCGGCCGCGTCGACCGACAGGGCACCCTCGGGCAGCAGCGCGGCCCCCGTCAGCACCGCGCCCAGCAGCACCAGCGCGACGAGACCCTGTCGTTGCGCCCGGCGCTCCGGAAGCCGTCGGCCCGTGGGCACGACTAGGATCCGCTCGGCCGCTTTGCTCATGCGGGGCGCCTCAGTCGCGGGTCGGCCAGCCGGGCGGCGATGTCGGCCAGCAGGTTGCCCGCGAAGACAAACAGCAGCGTCGCGAGCCCAATCCCCATCAGAAGCGGCGCGTCTGCCCCCGTCGCCGCGCGCACGGTGGCCTGCCCCAGGCCTGGCCAGGCGAAGACGGCCTCGGCCAGGACCGAGCCTCCGAAGATCTCTCCCGCTCCGGCGAGGTGCAGGGTGAGCGCGACCCCGGCCGCGTGGCGCAGGCCGGGTCCAAGTGCCAGCCGCAGGGGCGTCGCTCCATGGGTCGCAAGGTGGTGTGCGGCGGGGCTGTCGAGGAAGGCGATCAAGCTTTGCCGGGTGTGCAGCACCAGCGGCGCAATGCCCACGACCGATAGGGTGACGACCGGCAGGACCATGTGACGCCAGCGATCCGCCAAAGTGATTTCGGTGGCCAGTTGTCCGGGAGGCATCGCGCAGCAGGCGGGCAGCCAACCCAGCCCGACGGCAAAAACGGCGACCAGCAGGATTGCCACCCAGAATCCCGGGCTTGCCGCCAAGGCAACGGCAAGCGTGCGGATCACACGATCGGGCCAGCGCCCGCGCATCGCAGCCGCCGTCAGGCCCAACAGAGTGCCCAGCACGAAGGACAGCACAAAGGCCAGCCCGACCAGCGCCAGCGAGGCAGGCAGGCGCGTGGCGATGACCTGCGTCACGGGCGCGTTGAAGGTGATGGATTGCCCCAGGTCACCCTGGGTCAGCTGACCGAGCCAACTGGCAAATCGTTCGGCTGCCGGTCGGTCCAGACCCCAGGCGGCGGCGATGGCGTCGCGCTGCTCCGGGCCGATCTGCGAGCTGCGGCCGCCCACATAGGCTTGCACCGGGTCAATGGGGGCAAGCGAGATCAGCGTGAACAGCCCGACTGCCGCCAGCGGCAGCAGCCAGGTCAGCCGGACCAGGCGTCCGGCCAGCAGGGTCGGCAGCCATGCCCTCACTCGCAGGTCCAGCGCCAGGACGGCAGGTCGTGGGTGATGGGAAAGCCGTGGCCATGGGGGTGGATCTGAAGCGGCCCCAGGTCCAGGCAATCAGAGACCCAGTAGGAATGTTCGAGGTTGACCATCCAGGCCCATGTTGCATCGCCCTTGGGTCCGAAACCCGTCTCGCCGTCCCAGGCCGCTGCCTTCCACTCGCCAAGAGATGCGTCAAAGCTGCTCGCGGCCTCGGCAGCCTCGAGGCGCGCATCGACAGCCGGGTTCGCATAGTGACCGGTGTTGTAATAGTCGACACCGGCATAGTCGCCATGGTGCAGGTAGAAAAGCTCGGAGGGGTCATGCGCGCCCCAGCCGAGCACAACGACCTGCGAATGCATCAGCGCCCCGATCTCATCCCAGCTGCTGCCCGTCGGCTGGGCGTCGATGCCGATGCCGCGCAACTGTTCCGACGCGCCCAGAGCCAGCGCCTGGCGCGTGCTGTCGCTGGCGGGGTAAAGCACCCGGAACGCAGCGCGCAGACCGGCCTTCTCGCGGATGTCGTCCCCGTCGGTATCGCGCCATCCCGCCGCCTCCAGCGTGGCCATCGCGGCGGTCGGGTCATTTCCGGGGATCGCGGCCTCGGGGTTGTCCCAAGGCAGGCCGTCAGCGGGACCCATGGCAGGGCGACCGTGACCGTTCAGGGCCAGCGCCACCAGCGCCTCGCGGTCGAGGGCCTGGTTTACCGCGACACGAATGGCCCTGTCCGCCGTCACATCGTTTCCGATCGGCGTGCCCGCATCGGTCGTGGCGCCAGTGTCTGGCAGCATCGGGAAAGCCAGCCCCCGGTTGTCGACCGTCTCGACATGAAGCACGGCCAGTCCCGAGGGGGCGGCATCCGCCATGGATGGCGGCACGGCCACGACGTCCGCTGCCCCCGTCCGTGCCAGCGCCTGCCCGGCCTCTTCCGAGCCAAAGACAAAGCTGACACGCTCGAAGGCGATCTCGCCACCATGCCAATAGGGGTTCGGTTCGACCAGCAACTGCTCGCCCTCGCGCCATTCGACCATCTGGAAAGGCCCGGAGCCCACAGGCTGCCGGGCATAGCCTTCACCATAAGTCGCAGCCGGCACGACGCCGAGCGTGGCAAGGCGCGAGACGAAGGTGATCCGCGGTTCGGTCAGTTCCAGCTCGACTGTCAATTCATCAAGGACGCGGGCTTCCTTCAGAACGGTCAGGTCGGCCAGCCCACCGGCCGCTCTGGCCGTGTTGTAGGTAAAAGCGACATCCTCGGCCGTCAGCGGCGTTCCGTCCGAGAACCTGGCGTCGCCGCGGAGGCGCAGCCGCCAGACACGCCCATCTCCCGACAGGGTCAAGTCGGTCGCGAGGTCTCCAACCAGAGTGAGCTCGGCATCGTAGCGCAGCAGGGTCGACTGAAAGAGCGGGTTGCCATAGTGGCCCCAACCCATGATCGGATCGAAGCCGCCGTCGGGCTCGCCGCCGATCGCCAGCACAAGAGGCCGCGCTTCGGTGGGCGCAGGCAGCAGAAGCGAAGCTGCGAGCGCGAGGGGTGTCAGTGGACGGATCATGGCGCCTTTGAGTATGAAAAACTTTGCGATATTTCATACTCCGGCTCCCGGCAGTGTAAAGTGCCAGCCCGCTTGCGCCTCGGTTTCTTAGCGCGGATGCTTGGCGCATCAGCACGGAGAGCGCCATGCAACGGATCACGATCGCAATAGAAGACGACCTACTGGCCGAGCTGGACAGGCACATGGAACGGTCCGGCGCCACCAACAGGTCGGAGGCGATCCGGGACCTGATGCGCCGTGCCCTGACACGCAACGCACCCCAGGAGGCGGATTGCATCGGGATCGTCAGCTATGCCCTGGACCTCGCGACCCGGGATCTGGGGCGCCGCGTCCCCCAAACCCGCCACTCCCGTCACGACCAGGCCATCGCGGCCTTGTCGGTGCCGCTCGACCACACGAATGCCATGGAGGTGACCGTGATGCGCGGCCGGGTGGAAGATGTGGAGGATTATGCGCATGGTCTCTTCGCCGAACGGGGAATTCGTCACGGCCATCTGTCCCTGGTGCCGCTGGAAGATGTCCAGCAAATCCACCAGCACGGCAGAAGCGAACCGCACATGCACAGCCACCTAAAGATCAAGGATGGGTTCTGAATTGAGAAACTTGGTCCAGGGCTGAGATTCGCGCCCGACCTTCTGGCGGTGGCCATCTACGTGGCTCAGGCACGCGGTGCAGGATCAGTGTCGGCACAGACGCAGCCTTCTGATGGCTGATCGACCGCGCGGGTTAAATCCCGGAGAATGCGGGCAGCCCGATTGATGCGGGCACGGAGCAATCTCTTCTGATGGGGCGATCACGTGCTTGCGGTATGTTATGATATAACGTAATGGCCTCGCGACGCCTTCGGGCCGAGGTTCCATTGCACAAAGGTCTCCCTCCGATGACACGAATTCCTGCGCTCGCCGCAGCCCTGATGCTCTCGGTTCCGGCGCTTGCCGCCGCAGAGCCGGGCCGGCCGCTGACCGTGGCGGCACAGTTCGAGATCAAGGGCGCAGAGCCCTCGACCAGCGGCTACATCTTCACCCGCATGGGGATCACCGAAACCCTCGTCGATGCGGACGCAGAGGGCAATCTGGTGCCGGGGCTCGCCACTGGCTGGCAGGTGTCCGAGGGCGGGCTGAACTGGCGCTTCACGTTGCGCCCCGGCGTGAGCTTCCACGATGGCAGCCCGATGGACGCCGAGGCCGTGCTCAAAGCGCTGACCATTGCCCGCGCCAAGCCCGGCCCGCTGGCCTCGCTGCCGATTTCGGGCATGACGGCCGAAGACGGCGCGCTGGTGATCACGCTGACCGAGCCGCGCGCGGCGCTTCCCGCCTATCTCGCCGAGTTCCGCTCGCAGATCATGGCGCCCGCCGCCTATGACGCCGACGGACAGGGGATCGCCGTCATCGGCACCGGCCCCTACCGCGTGACAAATCTTACGCCGCCGCTGTCGCTCGATGCCAGTGCCTTCGAAGGCTACTGGGGGGCGCAGCCGCATATCGCCGAGGTTGCCTATGATGCGGTCAGCCGGGTCGAGACGCGCGCTCTGATGGCGCAGTCGGGCGATGCGGATTTCGTGTTCGGGCTCGATCCCGCCTCGGTGGCGCGGCTGGGGATGTCGGACGCGGTCGAGGTGCGTTCGGTGGCGATCCCGCGCACGCTGCTGCTGAAGGTCAATGCGGGTCACCCCTTCCTGGACACGCCCGAGGCGCGCAGGGCGCTGAGCCTCGCCATCGACCGCGACGGCATCGCCAAGGCCGTGCTGCGCTATCCCGAGGGCGCCGACCAACTCTTCCCGCCGTCGGTCTCAGCCTGGCACAGCGACAGCGTCGCGCCCTTGGCCTACGATCCCGAGGCCGCCAAGGCGCTGCTCGAGGGCCTGGGGTGGCGCGCCGGATCCGATGGTATTCTGGCCAAGAACGGCGCGCGCTTTGCCCTGACGCTGACCACCTATCCCGACCGTCCCGAACTGCCGCTGGTGTCGGCGGTGCTCGAACAGCAGTTCCGGCAGATCGGCGTCGCGCTGACGATCAATTCCACCAACTCCTCGGAGATCCCCGCGGGGCATCAGGATGGCTCGCTCGACCTGGGGCTGATCGCGCGGAACTTCTCGCTGATCCCCGATCCCATCGGCACGGTCATGTCCGACTTCGTGCCGACCGGCGATTGGGGCGCGATGAATTGGGACAACCCGGAGTTCGTGGAGCTGGTCTCGGGCATTGCGCGCGGCGACGGCGATGACGCGGACCGCACCCATGCCGCCGAGATCCTGCAAGCCGAGCTGCCGGTGATCCCGATCGCGTGGTACCAGCAGACGCTCGCGGCAGCGACCGATCTTAGCGGCGTCACCATCGATCCCTACGAGCGCAGCTTTGGCCTGCAGGATCTGGAGCGGACTGAATGAAGTCACTGATCTCGCGGATCATCCAGGCGGGGCTGGTGGCGGGGCTGATCGGCACCGCCACATTCGCCATGATGCGCGCGTTGCCCGGCGACATGGCCTGGCGCATCGCGTCGCACCGCTACGGATATGACAATGTCGACGCCGCCGCCGCCGATGCGGTGCGCGAGGAGCTGGCGCTCGACGGGCCGGCGCTTCCGGCGCTGCTGCGCTGGCTTGGCGATCTGGCCCGGCTGGACTTCGGCAACTCGCTGGTCTCGGGCGCGCCGGTGATGGACGAGGTGGTCCACCAGCTTGGCGCCTCGCTGCAGCTTGCCGTTGCGGCGCTGGCGCTGTCGCTGCTGATCGGCCCGCCGCTCGGCATCCTCGCCGGGCTGCGGCCCGGCGGCCTGCTCGACCGGGGGCTGCTGGTGCTCTCGACGGGGCTGCGGGCGGTGCCGCAGTTCCTGCTGGCGCTGGTGCTGATCCTGCTGCTGTCGGTCGGGCTCGGCCTTCTGCCCGCCGCCGGACACGGCGCGGCGCGGCATTTCATCCTGCCGACCGTCACCCTCGCGCTTGGCCTTGCCGCGGTGAACGCGCGGATCGCCCGCGATGCCATGGCGCGCATCGCGGCCATGCCGTTCTGGCGCTTTGCCGAGTGGAAGGGGCTGTCGCGCCGCCAGGTGCTGCTGCGCCACGGGCTGCGCAACGTCGCGGTGCCGCTGGTGACCTACCTTGGGCTGCAATTCGTCACGCTGGTCGAGGGCGTGGTCATTGTCGAGTCGGTCTTCGGCTGGCCCGGCATCGGCCACGCGCTGGTGCATGCGATCTTTGCCCGCGACGTGCCGATGGTGCAGGCCACCGCGCTGGTGCTGGGGCTGGGCTTCGTGCTGGTGAACGCCGGTGTCGATGCGATGACCCGCAAACTCGACCCGAGGGGGCTGGCATGACGAGCATCGCGCATCCTCCCGCAGCTCGCGCGGGCTTTCCTTGGGCGCGCAGCCTTGGCGCCGCGCTGGTGGCGCTGGCGCTGGCCTTCGCCATCCTCGGCCCGGTGCTGGTGCCGGGCGATCCCTTCGCTCAATCCCTGCTCAAGGCATTGGCCGGCCCCGAGGCGGGCGCGCCATTGGGCTATGACCATCTGGGCCGATCGATCTATCACCGTCTGGCCGATGCGTTGCGGCTCTCGCCGCTGATCGCTCTGGCGGCGGTTGCCACCGCCGGAGCCTTGGGCCTGACGCTGGGCACGCTCGCCGCGGCGCGGAGCGGCTGGACCGACCGCGTGCTGACCACGCTCGCCGATGCGCTGCTGGCGCTGCCCGGCCTGTTGCTGGTGCTCATCGTGCTGGCGATCATGCCCTCGACCGCTACCGGCTTCTGGCTAGGCCTGTCGCTGGTGCTCTGGGTCGAGTTCTTCCGCCTCACCCGCGCCGCGGTGCGCGACACGCTGGCTTCCCCGGCGGTGCAGGCGACGCGGCTTCTGGGCTTTGGTCCGGTCTACGTCTTCCGCCGGCACCTCTGGCCGGAGATCGCCCCGATGATGCTGACGGCGGGGGCCTTCGGCATGGCGACGGCCATCATGGGCATCGCCGCGCTCGGCTTTGTCAGCGTCGGCATGCGCGCGCCCACGCCCGAGCTTGGCCTGATGATGGTCGAGCTCATGCCCTACTGGCAGGAGGCGCCGCATGCGCTGCTTGCGCCGGTGATTGCCACCTTCGGCCTGCTGCTGGGCCTCACCCTTCTGGCCGGGAGCCGCGAGACATGACCCTTCTGAGCGCAAAGGACATCTGCATCCACGACGGCGGCACGCAGCTTGTCGAGCCGCTGTCGATCACGCTGGAGCCGGGGGTGCCGCTGGTGATCCTCGGCGAGACCGGCTCGGGCAAGAGCCTGTTTGCGCAGGCAATCATGGGCACGCTGCCCGAGAGCCTCTCGGCGCGGGGCGAGGTCGAGATCGGTGGGCGACGGATCAGCGCCGCGCGGCCGCGCGAGTTCCGCGGCCTCTGGGGGCGGCAGATCGCGGTGCTGCCGCAGGAGCCGTGGCTGTCGCTGGACCCGCTGATGCCCGCCGCGCGGCAGGTCGCCGAGGCGCATCAACTGGTGCGCGGCCTGAGCGCCGCCGAAGCCCGCACCCGCGCCGGTGACGATCTGGCAGCGCTGGGGCTTCAGGGCGCCGGAGCAAAACTGCCGCATGAACTCTCCGGCGGCATGGCGCAGCGTGTGGCCATCGCCGCGGCGCGGGCCGGGGGTGCGCGGATCGTCATCGCCGATGAGCCGACCAAGGGGCTTGATGCCGCGCGCCGCGACGATGTGGCCGAGTTGCTGATGGCAGAGGTCGGCAGCGGCGGCGGGCTGATCGTCATCACCCACGATCTTGCGCTGGCGCGGCGGGTCGGTGGGCAGATCATCGTGCTGCGCAAGGGCCGCGTGGTCGAGACCGGCCCCACCGCCGATGTCCTTGCCGCGCCAAGATCCGACTACACCGCCCGGCTGATCGCGGCGGACCCCGAGACATGGCAAAAGCGCGCGCCCGCGCCCGCGGGCAGCAGCGTGGTTCGGGCCGAGGGGCTCGCCGCGACCCGCGGCGACCGGGAGCTTTTCCGTGATGTGTCGCTGGATATCGCCGCGGGGCAGATCTTCGGGATCACTGGGCCCTCGGGCTGTGGGAAATCGACGCTGGGGGATGTGCTGCTCGGGCTGCACCGCCCCTCCGCCGGGCGCGTCACCCGCACTGCATCTCGGGCGCGCGCCTACCAGAAGCTGTATCAGGATCCCGTCGCGGCCTTTCCGCGGCACCAGAGCCTTCAGCGCACGCTGAGCGATGTGGCGCGGCTGCATGGGCAGGACCCGCGGCAGATCGAGCACCACATGGAGCGCCTCGGCCTTGCCCCAGTGCTGCTGGGTCGCAAGCCGGGCGAGGTCTCGGGCGGGGAGTTGCAGCGACTGGCGATCCTGCGCCTGCTGCTGGTGCGCCCGGCCTTCATCTTTGCCGATGAGCCGACCTCGCGGCTTGATCCGATCACCCAGGCAGAGGTCATCAGCCTGCTTGTGGACACCGCCGAGCGCGACGGCTGCGCCATCATGCTGGTCAGCCACGATCCGGCGCTGGTGGCAAAGACCGCCGACCGAGGGCTTTCGCTTCACTGCCCGGCCGGGATGCAGGGCGACCCCGATACGCCGGGCCGATGCGAGCATGGCAACTTGACAAAGCACGGCGCCGCCCCGAGGTTCGCCGCGAACGGTTCCCATCCGGGATGAAAAGGGAACCCGGTGACGCGGCCTTGGGCCGCGGACTCCGGGACTGCCCCCGCAACTGTAAGCGTCCGTTCCGAGCCACCCGCCCCTCCGGGCGAAGCCACTGCGCCAAACGGCGCGGGAAGGCGGTTTCGGGACCATGGCCGCAAGTCAGGAGACCTGCCGTTCCGGCCCCGCGATCCCGCGGGGGCGTCACCTGCGCAACCGACCGGACGGGGTGTCCGGGAAAGGATATTGATGTTTCTTGCAACCTCGGGCCGCCTCCGCGGCCTTGCGCTGCTGTGCTGCGCCTTGCTGCCCATTCCTGAAACCACATTTGCTGAATCGACCGACTACCCGTTGCAGATCCCCAACTGCGACCGTGTGACGACCTATGCCAAGCCGCCCGAGCGCGTGGTCTCGATCGGCCAAGGCACGACGGAGATCCTGCTCTCGCTCGGCCTCGCCGAGCATATCGTCGGGACCGCCATCTGGCTCGCGCCGCTACCAGCGCCGCTGGTCGACGCGGGGCAAGCCGTGCCGCGCATCGCCGACAACTCGCCCGGTTTCGAGGCCGTGCTGAAAGCCCGCCCCGATTTCGTCGCGGCGCAGTGGATCAACGACATCGCCCCGGATCAGGCCCGGGTTGGCACCTTCGCCCAGTTCGACGATTTCGGCATCAGCACCTATGTCTCGCCTGCGGAATGCGCCAAGAGCGACTTCGTTGCGGGCAGCGGCGACGGCGCCCGCGCGCAGGCCTGGAGCGACGATCTGCTGAACCGGGAGATCACCGAACTGGCCCAGATCTTCGGCGTGCCGGCGCGGGGGGCTGACCTGGTTGCTGCCAATGCCGCCCGGATCGAGGCGGCAACGGCGGGTGCGGCAGCGCTGCAGGCAAGGGACGTCTCGGTGCTCTACTGGTTCTCGTCGCCCGAGATCGCCGGCGAAGCCTATGTGGCCGGGCGGTTCGGAGCCCCGGCATGGAT
The DNA here is from genome assembly GCF_010499845.1 of Salipiger sp. PrR007. Lineage (NCBI taxonomy): Bacteria > Pseudomonadati > Pseudomonadota > Alphaproteobacteria > Rhodobacterales > Roseobacteraceae > Salipiger > Salipiger sp. PrR007. The sequence goes on from NZ_JAAGOZ010000012.1 coordinate 33,418, forward strand.
TTCCGAAGTTGTGGGGGTGCGCAACGTGATCACCTCGGACGAGGAATGGCCGCTGGTTGGCTGGGAGACGATTTCAGAGCTCGATCCGGATGTAATCGTGCTGGGCACCATGGAGCGGCGCAACCTCCCCGGCGACGACGTGGGCGCGAAACGCGCGTTCCTGGAAAGCGATCCGGTTGCCAGCCAGCTGCGCGCGGTGCGTGCGGGACATCTGATCGAGATGCCCGCGCATTCGATGAACCCAACGCTTCGGGCCGTCGACGGGGTCGAGGTCCTTTCGACGGGCCTGAAAGACATCGGTCTTACGCGGTGAGCGTTTCGCGCCGGACCCGCTCCGGCCCTCTGACGGGGCTGGGGTCCTTCGTGCTTGCCGGTGGCGTCGCCCTCACCCTCGCGACCTGCTGCGCGGTTCTCTTCGGCGAGATCAGCGTGACCCCGCGCGAGGCCCTGTCCACGCTGGCCAACCGACTCTTCGGGCTCGACCTTCCGGTCGATCCGATCCGCGAGGGGATCGTCTGGCACTACCGGCTGAGCCGGGCGGTGGTCGCCATGTGCGCCGGAGCCTCTCTGGCGATCTGCGGCGTGGTGCTGCAGGCGCTGCTGCGCAACCCGCTCGCCGAGCCCTACCTGCTTGGGATTTCGGCCGGCGCCTCGACCGGCGCGGTGCTGGTCATCGTACTCGCGCTCGGTGCCGGGGCCGTCACGGTTTCGGCCGGGGCCATGGCGGGGGCGCTCCTCGCCTTTGGCTTTGTGGCGGTGCTGTCTTTCGGCGCGGGCCGCGGTGCCGAGAGGGTCATCCTTGCCGGCATCGCCGGCTCGCAGCTGTTCAATGCCGCCACATCCTTCATCGTCACCTCCTCGGCCAGCGCCGAGCAGACCCGTGGCATCATGTTCTGGCTGCTTGGCAGCCTTGGCGGTGTGCGCTGGCCGGATGCCGGCCTGGCCCTGCCCGTGTTGCTCGTGGGGCTGTCTGTCTGCCTCTACCGGGCGCGGGCGCTCGATGCCTTCGCCTTCGGCGAGGATGCGGCCGCCTCGCTCGGGGTCGATGTCGCGCGTGTGCGCGTCGAGCTTCTGGGACTTACCGCACTTCTCACCGCCTGCGTTGTCAGCATCGTCGGGGCCGTGGGCTTCGTCGGGCTGGTGATCCCGCATGCGACCCGCTTCTTCGTCGGTCCGGCGCACGGGCGGCTCATCCTAGGCTCGGCAATTGCGGGCGCGGCCTTCATGGTCTTGGCTGACGTGCTGTCGCGCCTCGTGTTGCCGGGACAGGTGCTGCCGATCGGGGTGATCACCGCACTCTTCGGCGCCCCGGCCTTTGCCGTCCTGCTGTGGCGTTCGCGGGGACGGGAATGAGCCTTCGGAGCGAAAATGTCTCTTGGTCCTCAGGTGGCGCGGCAATCGTCAAGAGCGTGACCCTGCGCGTGCCCGACCAAGGTGTCCTCGGCCTGGTGGGGCCTAACGGCTCGGGCAAATCGAGCCTGCTGCGCCTGCTGGCCGGGGTCCGCCGCGGCAGCGGCGGCGCGGTCCTCGTCGACCAGCGGCCAATCGAGACGATACGTCGTTCCGAGATCGCGCGGCGGCTTGCGCTGGTAGAGCAGCACGCGACGACCGATGTCGGGCTGACCGCGCGGGATGTGGTGGCGCTTGGCAGGTTGCCGCATCGCGGCGCGTTGGGCCCCTGGAGCGCGCGCGACGAAGAGATCGTGCTGGATGCGCTGGCACGCACCGGCATGACGCGCAGCGCGGAGCAGTCCTGGGCCACGCTGTCCGGCGGAGAGCGCCAGCGCATCCAGATCGCCAGGGCGCTGGCACAGCAGCCGCGCGAGCTGCTCATGGACGAGCCGACCAACCATCTCGACATCCGGCATCAGCTTGACCTGATGCGCCTGCTGCCCGAACTGGGCACGCGGGTCGTCGTCGCGCTGCACGATCTGAACCAGGCGATGGCATTCTGCGAGGAGGTCGCCGTGATGAGCGCGGGGCGCTTGGTCGCGCAGGGACGACCTGCAGAGGTGCTGACAGCAGGCCTGATCCGCGAGGTTTTCGGGGTCGAGGCGGTGATCGACTGCGGTCCGACTGGCCCGAGGGTTTCCTTCTTCTGAGCGGGGCCGCGCGGTGTTTTCGGACGCTTCGCGGTTGCAGTTTTCACTACAGGGCCCGGTTGCCGGCAGAACGACCCACCCTCACGGACCGAACGTGAGCGCCGCTCAAGCACTGCAGAGTTCGACTCGACCATAGGCAGGCCGACCAGCGGGAAGAACACCCCCGCCGCCACGGCCATCAGCATCAGCGTGCGGAGAATGCGCCAGTCGGTTGGCACCTGCGGCACGCCGAGCGCGCCGGAAGGTCCACTTCGGGCGTTGGCGCGCCCACCGCAATGCCGCCGCCATAGGAGCCGGGATCGCCCCGGCCCATGTCATCTACGAGCAGCAGCAGGATGTTCGGCGTCCCACCGGTCTTCTCCGCGAGCGCCGCGAGCTTCTCGGCTGCTTCCGCTTCCTGCTCGGGCCGCGGAATATGAGGTTCGAGATAGGGTTCGGTCTGAACCGTCAGACTAAAAACTGAGCCACACAAGAGTGTCCTGTTTGTCCGCTTTGTGGTCGCTATTCCGAAGGAGTTCGCTGCGCGGCGCATGAACGACAGGATCCGTTGCTTCGATACGGCATGGGGATTTGCCGCGTCACAGCAAAAATTCCGCTGCGAGCGCACGCAGCGAGAATTTGACACTTCCGCAATGGGCTTGCGGCGGGGCGGGACCTCCCGGTTCTGGCAAGGAGGCGCGCGTGAGCCGGAGCTGCAACGACACCCACGGGTCTTCACCAAGGTACCGGGTTGCCGGCCCAGTCGAAGAACTGCCCCGTTTGCCGCGGCTCGAGGCCGGCCAGCACACCGAGAAGATTGCCCGCGGCCTCGGCGGGCGTGACCTTGCGATGGGCCGGGTAGTCGCGGGTGAATTCCGTGGCCACGGTGCCGGGATGAAGGGCAACGACGACGGCACCGGGATGGGTGCGGGCGATCTCGATCGCGGCGGTGTGGACGATCTGGTTGGCGGCAGCCTTCGAGGCGCGGTAGCTGTACCAGCCGCCCAGGCGGTTGTCGCCGATGGAGCCGACACGAGCGGTCAGGACCCCGACAACCGACCGCCCTTTCCGGGGCAGAAGCCGGGGAACATGCCTGAGGACGAGTGCCGGTCCGATGGCGTTCGCCGCCATGACCTCGGCCATCCTGGAGGCGTCGATCTCGGCCAGGGACTTCTCCGGCCTGGCCCCTTCCGGCGCCAGCACTCCGCTCGCGACGAGGATCATCTCGAATGGACCAGACAGTGCCTCCATCCGAGCGGCCACGGAGGCAGGGTCGGCGAAATCGACGCCGTCAACGGATCGGGAAAGACCGGTGACCTCGGCTCCACGCTCGGCAAGCGCTGCGCAAAGCGCAGCTCCGATGCCCCCTGAAGCGCCAATGACAAGGGCGCGCCTGTGCAACGGGGTGTCATCTTTCGAGCCGGACAAGTTCAAACCGTTCTCCTACCCAGGGATTTCCGTACATGCTGGAGACACGAGGTAGGCTGGACCCGCCGCATGCACAGGGGCTGGCCGCCGCGATGGCTTTGCAAGAGCTTTCATGCGTTCCGAGGGATGTCCTGGGCTGGACCAATGCGCCAACCCACCGTCTGTTCGCGCCATGAACTGCGGTAACGCGCATCCTGTGGGTCTGCAGTCAGCCCTAACTTTCCCTTCGCCCCGTGAGCATGGGGCGGCAGTCGTGCGGACCTTCCTGCTGTTGATTACTCGTTCGACGCAATCGCATCATAGCGAAAGACCCGCTGCCGCGCCAAACGAAGCTCAGCTGCGGACCGCAGAAGCGGTCCTTCGAGGCTTGTCCGCCGGAAAAATCCGAGCTCGCGCAGTCCATCCTCGAAGGCTGGGCGCGCGGGAGGGATCGAGACGGGAACCACGCTTGCCCGAGGCCAAGGGCGCCACGTGCGTGGCTGCCGTCGAAACAGAATGACGAACCCCGGGACTTTCCTGTACTATCGGTTTCGGAAATTGGTCCTCTTTTGAGTGAACGCGCCGGGTCGATGGTTGCCATCATCATCTGGGTTCGGTGCCTCATGGGGAGACTCCATTTTGATGAAGACCGTTTTGCTCTTTCCAGTCTTTGCCACGATTGGCGCGGGAATTTCCGACGGAGCCATGGCGCAGGAGAGCCATGCACGCCCCGCGAAGGTCACCGTGGCACAGGAAACAGCGGCGGAAGTGTCGCTGTCCTATCCCGCGCTCGTCCTGCCTTCACGGGAGGTCGAATTGTCCTTCAGAGTTTCCGGGCAGGTGATCGCGCTTCCGGTGCGCGCGATGTCGCAGGTTTTCGAGGGGGGATACGATTGCCCAGATCCAGACTCGGGATTTCGATAACCAGCTGAGCCAGTTGCAGAGCCAGAAGGCGCAGGCGCAAGCCGAGCTCAACGCGTTGAAGTCCGGCGCACGGGTCGAAGAGATCGCCGCGCTGGAGGCCGCGGTGGACTCCGCCCGGGCCCAGGTCGATGCCGCAAACAACGTGCTGAACCGGACCCGCGAGCTTCAAGAGCGCGGGGTCGCAACGCGTGCCCAACTGGAAGCGGCGGAGGCCGAGGCGCGCGTGGCCGAAGCCAGCTTGAAGTCGCAGCAGGAGTCGCTTCGGATCGGAGAGGTTGGCGGGCGGCCCGAGGAAATCGCTGCGGCAGAGGCCACGCTGCGGGGCATCGATGTGCAGATCGAGACCGCGCAAGACAAGATCAACGATGCAACGCTCAGGGCGCCTTTCGACGGGATCGTCGCCCGGCGGGACATCGACAATTTTGCCAATGTGCAGGCGGGGCAGCCGATCGTGCTGCTCCAGAGTCTCGGCGTCGTTCACCTCGCGTTCGATATCCCCGGCCCCGATGTGAAGATTTTGACGGCGCGCCGCGATGGAGCGGGCGGAAGTATCGCCACGTTCGACGCCCTCCCGGGACAGGAATTTCCCGCGGAGCTGGTCGAATTTTCGGTTCAGGCGGACAGCGCGACGCAGACCTACCGCGGACGCGCCGCCGTCTCGGTGCCCGAAGACGCGCTCATCCTGCCCGGCATGGTGGCCAATATCCGCGCCACAATCGGGGGAGCGCGCGAAGAGGTGACGATCCCGCTGACTGCCGTCGCCGCGGCGCCGAACGGCGATCCGCTCGTCTGGCTGGTGGATGACGCGGGCAAGGTCTCGCGACGGGCCGTGACCCTAGGGGCGGCCAGCGGCGGGGATGTGGTGGTGACCGAGGGGCTCTTGGGCGGCGAGCGCGTGGTGTCGGCGGGCGTGGGCGACATCGTTGAGGGAATGACGGTCCGCCCGATCACCCAAGTTGGGAACTAGGGCCATGGATTTGGCATCCTTTGCTCTTCGGAAGCGGCTGATCTCGGCCGTGGCCACGCTGCTGATCCTCTTCGCCGGTTACTTCGCCTATACCGCGCTGCCTCGGTTCGAGGATCCGGAGTTCGTGATCCGGCAGGCGCAGATCATCACGCCTTATCCCGGGGCTTCGGCCGAAGAAGTGGTCGAAGAGGTGACCGAGGTCATCGAGGGTGCGCTTCAACAATTGCCCGGCGTGGACGAGGTCCGGTCGGTCTCCTCGCCGGGGCTCAGCACGGTGACGGTGGAATTCACCATCGCCTCGACACCGAATTATCGGGAGCTCGATCAGAAATTCGCGCAGATGCGGGCAAAGATCTCGGACGCCCAGTCGCAGCTGCCGCCCGATGCCTACCCCAGCCAGGTCTACGATGACTATGGCGATGTCTACGCCCAATACTACGCAATCGTCGGGGAAGGTTTTTCTCTTTCCGATCTCTACGAATACGTCAAGGAGCTGCAGCGCAAGCTGGTCACGGTCGACGGGGTCTCGAAGGTCTCGCTGAATGGCGTCCGCAAGGAGGTCATCTACGTTGAGTATGCGCCGGCGCGGCTGACCGCGCTCGGCCTCGCACCCGCGCAGATCCAGCGCCTGCTGGAGGGGCAGAACCTGGTGACACCCGGTGGCTCCATCCTGGCCGGTCCGACGCGCCTGGCCTTGCGGCCCGAAGGCGCGGTGGACTCCATCGAAGCCATCGAGAGCCTGATGCTCACCAACCCCGAGACCGGCGCGTCCTTCAGGCTCAGGGATATCGCCTCGGTGACGCGTGGACTGGAGGAGCCGGCGAAGACGCTTCTGTTCCGCGACGGGCAACCCGGCATTGGCATGGGCATTTCCAACGTCCGGGGCGGCAACGTGGTGAACATGGCCAATGCGGTGCGGGCGCGCATCGCCGAGCTGGAAAGTGAACGCCCCATCGGCATCCACGTCCTGCCGATCTCGGACCAGGGCGCGAGCGTGAAGGAGTCCGTCGATGACTTCGTGGTCAACGTCGGGCTGGCGCTGGCGATCGTGGTCGGCACGCTGCTGGTCTTCATGGGCGTGCGATCCGGCATCCTGATGGGGGGCATTCTGCTTGTCACCGTCGCGGGCACGCTCTTTGGCATGTATGTCTTCGGGCTCGACATGCAGCGCATTTCCCTGGGGGCCCTGATCATTGCGCTGGGGATGCTCGTCGACAATGCCATCGTGGTTGTCGAAGGCACACTGGTGCGCGTGCAGCACGGCGAAGAGGTCGCCGCCGCCTCGCGCTCGGTGGTGCGGCAGACGATCTGGCCGCTGCTGGGCGGAACGGTGGTCGGTATCCTGGCCTTCTCGCCCATCGGTTTTTCACCCGACAACACCGGCGAATATGCCGGCTCGCTGTTCTGGACCATCGGCATCGCGCTGCTGTTTTCCTGGCTGGTGGCGATCTGGTTGACGCCCTATTTCTGCACGCTGCTGCTCAAGCCTGGCAAAGCCGGCGACGCGCCGAAGGAAAATGCTGTGTTAAAGAGCTATCGCGCGCTCCTTGACAAGGCCATCAGGGTGCGCTGGCTGACCGTCGCGGGCATCGTTGCGCTCTTCGTTTCGGCGGTCGCTATGTTCAACCTCGTGCCGCCCGGGTTCTTCCCGGCGTCCACCCGCCCGCAATTCGTCATCGACTACTACCTGCCGCAGGGGACCGACATCACCCGCACCGAGGCGGACATGCGCGAGATCGCGGGTTTCGTGCGCGGCCTCGACGGCGTGACGGGAACCAACAGCATGGTGGGCAGCGGACACCAGAGATTCATGCTGATCTACGATTCCGCGGACGCCGACCCGTCCTACGGCCAGATCCTGGTGGACGTGAAAGATTATGGGGTCATCGATAAGCTGCGCGGCGAAATTCAGGCGCATATCGATGAATCCTATCCGAACGCCAAGTCCAAGGTGTGGAAATTCGTGCTTGGCCCGGGCGGTGGCTCGCGCATCGAAGCGCGTTTCTTCGGCTCCGAACCGGCCATCCTGCGTGAGCTTTCAGACCAGGCCAAGGCGATCATGTCGGAGGCCGGCGCGATCGCGGTCAAGGACGACTGGCGCGAGCAGGTAAAGGTTCTGCGGCCGATCATCGACATCGAGAGCGCCCGCCGTGTCGGGCTGACGCAGGCCGAGATTTCGAATGCGACCTACAGCCACTTGATCGGGACGCGCCTGGGACAGTACCGCGAGCGCGACGAGCTGCGCGATATCGTGATGCGCCCAGTGGCATCCGCACGAGACGACGTCGGTGAGTTGCGGGACATCCAGGTCTACGCGCAGGCAACGGGCGGCTACATCCCGATCAGCCAGGTGGTGGACCGCTTCGATGTCGTCTTCGAGGCGGGACGCCTGCGCCGGATCGACCGCCAACTGGCGATCACCGCGCAGTCCGACAATGCGCCCGGCATCCGGTCGGGCGACCTTTTCGACGCCGTGCGCCCGAAGATCGAGGCGATTGCCCTTCCGCCGGGGTACAGCCTCGAGTGGAAGGGCGAATACGGCAACAGCCAGAAAGCCAACGCGGGTCTCGCCAAGACAATGCCCGTCGGGTTCGGTGCCATGTTCATCGTGGTGCTGTTCCTGTTCAACGCGTGGCGCCAGACGCTCATCATCTGGCTCGCGGTGCCGCTGGCGCTGATCGGGGTGATCTACGGCCTCGCCCTCAGCCGGACGCCTCTCGAATTCATGGCCATCCTCGGCATTCTGTCGCTGACCGGGATGCTCATCAAGAACGCCATCGTGCTGATCGACGAAACGGATTCACAGATCGCGCAGGGCAAGGCGCGCATGTCCGCGGTCGTCGATGCCGCGGTCAGCCGCGTGCGGCCCGTGTCGCTTGGCGTGCTGACCACCGTTCTGGGGGTGGTGCCGCTTCTCTGGGATCCCTTCTTCAGGTCCCTGGCCGTCGTCATCATATGCGGCTTGAGCTTCGCCACGATCCTGACCCTGGTGGTCGTCCCCACGCTCTACGCCATCTTCTTTGCCGTAAAACCCGCAGAGGTCGGAACGGCCTGAGCGCCGCGTGGTCCCAATCGGAACGGGCGTGCCAGGCAGCGAGAGACCGGTGCGCGGCCAGTCACCCGGAACTGAGCCGGAGGACGGTGAATGACGCGTGCCAATGATGTGCTGCAGTCCGCGGTGACAGCGCGGGTTCGATCTTAGCTGTGGTGTCGATCCGTGCGCGCCTCGGACTTGCGAGCGGCCTTCGCGATCTCGCTCTGTTCAATCTCGCCATCGCCACCAAGGTGCGGGGCTGCGACCGCGTCGGTCTGAAGGTCGCCCAGCCCGTTGTCGGCGATCGTCTCCGCGAACGCGTATCGGTCATCCAGAGCAAGACGCGCCGCCCCTATCAGGTCTAAGTCACGGAAAACACCCGTGCTTCGATCTCGGCTTGGGTGAAACGACCGGAGATGATCGACTGCGCCTTCCTGTTCGCGCGCCGGTTTCATGCCAGGCCGCACATTTCGACGCGACAATACACGCGGCTCGTCCGAGAGTGGGTGACGGCGATCGGTCTCGAGCCGAGCGGCTACGGCACGCACTCGTTGAGGCGCACCAAGGCGGCACAGGCTTACCGCAAGACAGGCAATCTTCGCGCGGTCCAGCTCCTGCTCGGTCCCACCAAGGTGGACAGTACGGTCCGCTACCTGGACGGCGAACTCGAGGAGGCTCTGAGCCTCGCGGAGGCGGTCGACATTTGATACCCTTGGCGAAAGGTCATAGCTCATGAAAATCATGTGTTTGAACGGTTGGGGCGGCAAGCTCCATGAAGTGATGCTGCCCTATCTGGCCGCAATTATGCCCGATATTCTTTGCCTCCAAGAGGTCATCCATAGCCCCTCGTCCGGAAAGGATTGGCTGACCTATCGCGACGGCGATCATATCCTGCCTCAACGCGCAAACCTCTTTCGCGACGTCACCACGGCGCTGCCAAACCACGTTGCTTTCTTCTGTCCAGCGGCGCAAGGAGTCCTGTGGGACGGAGAAATGCCGATCCCTTCGCAATGGGGCTTGGCGACCTTTGTGCATCGCTCTTTCCCGATCATCGGACAGGTCCAAGGCTTCGTTCACAAGGATTACTCTCCTGTCGGCTTTGGCGAGCACCCACGCTCCCGAAACGCCCATGGCGTGCGTGTGTGGGACTACGAAGCGGACAGAGCCTTGAGCGTCACGCACATGCATGGGCTGCGCGACTTGGCAGGAAAAATGGACACGCCCGAACGTGCCGAACAGGCACATAGACTGCGTGATCTCTCAAGCCAATTGGCAGAGCCTGGCGACCTGAAGGTGATCTGTGGCGATTTCAACGTTGAGCCGAACAGCGAAACGCTTTCGATCCTCGCCGATGCCGGAATGGTTGAACTCGTGACGACCTACGGATTCAGCGGGACTCGCAACTCGCACTACAAGAAGCCAGGCCGCTTCGCCGACTACATGCTGATCGACAACCAAGATGCCGTAAGGAGTTTTGACGTCATCTACGAAACTGAAGTCTCGGACCACTGTCCGATCATCCTCGAAGTTTAGCGTCGTTCAGGAACGGCCTTTCCCTCAAAGTTGCGGAATGTCGGGGAAGGGCATCTCGATTTTTCACTGAATTTGGCCGGGCGGAGGGGATCGGCAGCGTGAAGCGGCCCCGTGATCGCCATCCTCTGTCCCGCTATTCCGGAAGGCTGGGTCGTTCCGCTTCGGCGCTTGCCGCGAGGTGGCGTGTGACCCCTTTCGCCGCCCTGGATCAAGCGGGCTTCGGGGTCAGGCAGCGGAGTTGCGTATCGACCCAGTGAAAACCTGCTCATGCTACAAGCGAGAACGTAGCGATGAGTATGACCATGGACGACAACATCAAGCGGTGGACGGCGAAGCGGAAGACGGCCCGGGTGATCGAGATCATCCAGTGCAAGGCGACCGTGTCGGAGGCGAGCCGGTGAAAGCCGCGCCGAAGGTCGATCCCCGCTTCACCGAACCAATCAAGAAGATGATCGAGGAGGAGCCGTCCTTCGGCTATCGGACCGTGGCCTGGCTCCTGGGCTTCAACAAGAACACGGTACAGCGGATCTTCCAGATCAAGGGCTGGCAGGTTCGCAAGCGCGCCGTGGGCATGCGGCCCCGCATCGAGGCTGTTCCGTCTGTCGCAGCTGGGCCGAACGAGAGGTGGTCGACCGATCTCGCACGCATCTGAACCGGCAAGGACGGCTGGGCTTCACTGGCCTTGGTGATCGACTGCCACACCCGCGAGTTGCAGGGCTGGCACCTGTCGACGTCGGGCAAGGCCACGACGGCCAGCGCCGCCCGCGAGCATGCGCTGATCGCGAGGTTCGGCACACTGGGCCGGGTCGAGGAGGAGTTCCTGCTGCGCTCAGACAACGGTTTGGTCTTCACCAGCCACCACTCCACGGCCATCGTCCGCAGCTACGGGCTCAAGCAGGAGTTCATCACCCCACACTGCCCGCAGCAGAATGGCATGGTCGAGCGCTTCATCCGGACGCTGAAGGAGCAGTGCGTGCATCGCCACCGCTTCGAAAGCATCCAACACGCGATGCGCGTCATCGGTGACTGGATCGCCTTCTACAATCCTGCTTCATTGCGCCCATCTCTCTATGCCTCTGAAGTAAATAGGTTTTGCTGATCTGGGTGCGATGCGGTGGGGTATTTGGGGTTCTGCCGGGCGCGTTGGGTGAGTTGCTGGGCTGGCGGTTTGCCGAGTTCCGCGGAAGCGAAGATCCACGGACCGTCCGGTAACGGATGAACGTCCTCGATGCTGCCGGCTTCGGCGGCGAGTCTGAGTGTCTTCGTCGTGAAGCCGAGCAGGGCATCGCCGTGCTTGGGCGCCCCGTCACGCCGGAGGCGTGCTTCCAGCACAACGGTGCCGGCTCGTGGGGGTGTTGTCGCTGACCCTCGCGTGGATCGCCTCTGCCCGTCCCAACTGATATAACCTTCGTGTGCGCCGGGCTTCAGCGCCAGCCATTCAGCGCGCGGTTTGCGGCGGCTGCCGGTTCGCGGAACGGCCGCGCCGTGTCTTGGCACAACTCGGATCTTACCATAGGCGTAGGCGCCGCCGTAGACCGGGTTCTCGATGATGCGGTGGATGGTGGCATAGGTTGGCCTGCGCCAGATCACGTCGCCATTGGCGTGTCTTGCGGGCAGGTCCAGCCCGTGCTCCAGGAACCAGAGCAGGACCTGCCGGACGCTGCCGAGCTCGGCCACCTTGTCGAAGACAAGGGTGATGGCCTCCTGGACGCGGCGGTCGGGGTCCTTGTCGAGCCTGTCGCCGGCCTTCACGAAGCCGACGGGAGCTGCGACGATCAACTCGCCGCGCCGGGCCTTCTCGTAACGGACAGACAGCGACCGTTGCCGCAGCAGATCGAACTCGTACTCGTTGAGACTTCCTTTCAAACCGAGACGTAGACGGTCGTTGCCTTGGCGTGGCGCATATACCGCCTCCTGGTCGACGAGAACGGTGTCGACGACCCGGCACATCTCGATCAGCTGCTGCCAGTCGCGGCTGTCGCGCGCAAAGCACGACACTTCCCGCGCCGCGACCGCACCGACCTTGCCCAGGCAGACCTCGGCGACCATCCGGCCGAAGCCCGCCCGCGCAACGCCGCCCGCCGGGGACCGGCCAAGGTCGTCGTCGATCGTCTCGATTCAGGACCAGCCGAGCGTCGCCAGCCGGTCGCGCATCGCATATTGCAGAGCGCCGCTCTCCCGGTTGTGCAGCACCTGGTGGGCGGAGGACTGTCGCACGTGGAGGATCGCCTTGCGCTCCAGGTGGTGCGAACTGATCTTCTCATGCTTCATATCGTGCTTCCGTCCGGCGAGGCGCCTGAGCGCCGGCGGCGTGGTCGAGGATCAGGCGGGTCATCAGTTCGGTCAGCGTCACCCGCGCCTCCTCCGGCAGCGTCTGCCAGTGCGGCGCCGGGACCAGATCGGCGTCGCTGGGGCGAGTGAACAACTCGAGCTGTTGTGGTGCTGGGCGGCGTGGCATCGGCATCTCCCGGAATCGCCTGTTGGGCGCTCGATGTTGCGCTCGGGTCTGGCAGTGGGGATGCGCCATCACGAACGCCGGCCGCATCGTGCAGCAATGCCGCCAGAGCTCGCAAAGCCGCCACTGAGGCAACCGGCGTCACCGCGACTTGCCAGCACCGGCAGGCCGCGCGATCGAACATCCAGACGGGAACCTCCAGCCGTCGGTCCGACGAGATACCGCTCAGGCTACAGCGAAACGCAACCCAGCCCGCCTTCGCGATCACGTCGTGTACGTGAATAGCTCGCCCCGTCCAGGGCTGCCAAGGGTAGAGCACCTCGCGCTCCTCGGTCCCGTGGGTGGTCTGTGATTGAGCTCTACAATATCCGCCGCCCTGATCAGGCGCTTGCCATGCGCACGCCTGCCGAGGCATTCACATTGGCGGCCTATCCTGAGCAGATTCCGCTGGGTCGATACAGGAACGCCTCGCCGATGTATCACCCACACCATCTTGATGGGTTCATCGGGAAGCTGCGGGCGGGCGTCGAGCGCTCCAAGGCGGAGGACCTACTGGACATTGCGCCGGCATCGCATCGTGTCCGCATACCCACCGAGCGCGTGGGCGAAACTATTCCGAGAAACCGCTTTCCGCTGCATGCAGTCGATCCGGCCACCGCACGTTTCCCGGATTTCCGCGTGTCGCCAGCCGTGCTGCGTGAGGTCATCGCGACCGATCACCATGGAACCGTTCGACCGACCCGGGCTGCGAAGATCCTCGGCATCAATCTCCGGACGATCCACAGTCTGATGGACACGGACGTTCTGAAGTCCTGCGACATAGAGGAAGTGAAAAGCGGGCGGCTACCAGGCGTCGAGGCCGTGATCCAACTCGACCGCGGGGCGCAGTCCCTTCCACTTGGGCCGCGCGCCAACATGATTTTTAGGCGAAGCGACGTTCTTTGAAACATCAGTCACGAGAAGCCGGCCACTGCGCTGGGTTTTTATGAGCGGTCGGTGTCGAAACTATCTGACGAAAAAGGCAGGATTAGTTCGAAATTTAGATTTTGACGCTCTGATATCAAAGGGAAATTTCCGCATCCAGAGGCAGAACTTTGTGAGAATTCCCATCCGCACCAGATCACCAGATATCGCCATCCCGCGGGTGAACGACATCGCCCCCGCTACGCTTACAGGCGTGGCCCTCCTTTTGATGATCCAGGCCAGCCCACCTCGCGCGCGCCGACTTGCGCGCCCGAGATTGGGCGATGACGCGAAGGTGGGAAGGAGCGCTCAGAGCGACTCCTTCACCCGGTCCCAGGTATTTGTCAGGTGGCGCGACATGACCTCGCCCAGCCGGTCGCCATCGCGGGCCTCGAGCGCGGCGATCATCTCTTCGTGCTCGGCGACGGCTTCGGCCCAGTAATCCTCGGTGCCATTGCCGACGAAGCGGATGCGCTTGAGCCGTCCTTGGATGTTCTGCTGGATTTCCTGCAGCGTCTCGTTGGCGGAGAGCGCCGCCAGCCGCGAGTGGAACTCCTGGTTGAGCTTGTAATAGGGCAGCCGATCGCGCGTGCGGTAGTGGCCCAGCATCTCTTCGTGCAGCGCGCGCATCCCGGCGATCTCGGCGTCGCTGGCCCGTTCGCAGGCGGTCTGCCCGGCGAGCTTTTCCAGATGCCCCAGCAACTCGAGCATGGAGAAGACATCCTGCGACGATAGCTTGCGCACCGTTGCCCCGCGCGAAGGCTGAATGACGATCAGCCCCTCGGCCGCCAGCGTGCGTAGCGCCTCGCGGAACGGGGTGCGCGAAACGCCCAGCTGTTCCAGAAGCTGCACCTCGTCGATGCGGCTGCCGGGCTCGAGGTAGCCCTCGATGATGAGATCCCGGATCCGGTTCGCGACCTGATCATGCAGGGATTCTTTCTTTATTTGCAATGGCATGTCCGAGGCAGAAGACAGGTCCATGACACCTCCGGTTCTGATCTTTTTCCTAGGTTAGCAAGTTTTTCCTTGCCATGCGATACCGTATCGGAAAACAAAATATACAAAATACATGCTGAGGAGAATCGAATATGCGAGTCGCATTGGCGATCGGGGATGCTGCCGGGATCGGGCCAGAACTGGCCGCGAAGATCGTGGCGGATGCGCAGGCAAACCTTGGCGACCTGATCGTCATCGGAGACGCGCGACTGCTGGAAAAGGGCGCGCAGACCGCCGGGGTGAAGATCGACCTGCCGGTGATCTCCACCGCCGATCTGGCAAAGCCCCTGCCCGCCGGGTCGGTTCTGCTCGACCTGCGCAATTGCGATCCTGCCTCGGTGCCGCCGGGCAAATCCTCGGAGGCCGGGGGCCGCGCTTCGCTGCAGAACTTCGCCACGGCGCTGCTGCTGGGCAAGGCGGGCATCGCGGGCGTCTGCGCCTTCACGCCGTTCAACAAGCACTCCATGCGGCTTGCCCGGTCGAGCTACGTGGACGAGATCGGTTTCGTCGACGCGGTGATCGAGGCCGAGCAGTCGGGGCGTGAATTCAACGTGCTCGACGAGGTGTGGAATGCCCGGGTGACCTCGCACATCCCGCTGAGCAAGGTGGCCAGCACGATCACCACCGAACGCGTTGCGAACAGCCTCAAGCTGACCTCGGAGGTGATGACCGCCGCGGGCATCCCGAGCCCCCGTATCGGCGTGGCCGCGCTCAACCCGCATGCCGGGGATGGCGGCAACTTCGGCCACGAGGATGACGAGGTGATCGCGCCCGCCATCGAAATCGCCAAATCCCAAGGGATCAACGTGACCGGCCCGGTACCCTCGGATACCGTCTTCGTGCGGGCCATCAAGGGGGGCGAGTTCGACGCGGTGATGACCATGTACCACGACCAGGGGCAAATCGCGATGAAGCTGATCGGCTTCGACCGGGGGGTGACGCTGATCGCCGGCTACCCCTTCCCGATCGTGACCCCGGCGCATGGCACCGCCTTCGACATCGCGGGCCAAGGCCGCGCCGACACTGGCGCCACCTTCAACGCCATCGCTCTCGGCCGCAAGCTGGCCGGGCTGCAACCCCGTCCGCCCGCCACGGAGGAGGACCGCCAGCACGCGGCCGGGGCCATCGCGGCGCTCACCGAGCCAGAGGTTCTGGCCGGCTGAGCGACACCCCACAAACCGGACCAAGCACTCAGGGAGGAGACACACTTGGAACTCAAGCATATCGCACTGATCGGCGCCGTCGCCGCAACGCTGCAGGCCGCGCCTGCGCTGGCGCAGACCGAGATCATCTTTGGCCTCAGCGCCGCCGACGGCTCGCTGCAGGACCAGACCGCCGAGGAATTTGCCCGCCGCGCCAACGAAAAGCTTGGCGACAAGGCGGTGGTGAAGGTCTTTGACAGCTCGCAGCTGGGCAAGGACAAGGACATGCTGCAAAAGATCAAGCTGGGCACGATGCACATCACCCTGCCCAGCTCGACCATGCCCGAGATCGCGCCGGAATACGCGCTCTTCGACCTGCCGTTCCTCGTTGCCGATCGACAGCATCTGGCCAAGATCGACGAGGCGCTCTTCGACAGCGTGCTGAAGCCCGCCGCCGAGGCCAAGGGCTACAGGCCGCTGGCGATCTGGGAGAACGGCTTCCGCCAGATCACCAATTCCAAGCACCCGGTGACCACCCCCGCCGACCTCAAGGGCCTGAAGATCCGCACGCCGAACTCGAGCTGGCGCGTGGCGATGTTCCAGGAGTACGGCGCCAACCCGACGCCGATGCCCTTCTCGGAACTCTTCGTGGCACTGCAGACCGGCGTGGTCGACGGGCAGGAGAACCCGATGACCAACATCTACGGCGGCAAGCTCAACGAGGTGCAGGAGTATCTGTCGCTGTCCAACCACGTCTACTCCCCGGCCTATCCGACGGTCGGCGTGAAGGCCTTCGAGAAGCTCGACCCCGAGGTGCAGCAGATCATCGAGGAGACCGCCAAGGAGGTCGCCTTCTGGGCGCGCGACACCGGCGAGGCGCAGGACGGCGAGCTGGTGGGCAAGCTCGAAGAAGGCGGGCTCGCGGTCAACAAGACCGACCGGGATGCCTTTGTCGACGCCTCCAAGCCGATCTACGAGAAGTTCGCGGCAGAGGTCGAGGGCGGTCAGGAGATGATCGACCAGGCGCTGTCGCTGGCCAATGGCTCGGGCTCCTGAGCCCAACAGGTGAACCGGCGGCGCGGGCGTCCCGCGCCGCCTCTCCCCTCGCTGAATTCTCGGAGGCAACCTTGCTGTCCCGTCCCACCCGTTGGCTCGACCTGTTCCTGCAGATCGCCACCATCGCGATGATCGTCGCGCTGGCCTGCGTCGTCCTTCTGGGCGTCGCCTACCGCTACAGCGGCCAGTCGCTGATCTGGTATGACGAGGTCGCCGCGGCGCTCCTCGCCTGGATCACCTTCACCGGGGCCGCGCTGGCCGTGGTGCGCAATTCCCACATGGGCTTTAACGGGCTGATGTTCGGCCTGCCGGGGGCCGGGCGCTTCGTGCTCTTCGGCCTTGTCGAGCTGCTGTTCCTGACCATCTGCGCCATCACCGCCTGGGCCGGCTGGGCGATCCTCGAGATCTTCGGCGACGAGGTGATGACCACCGTGCGCTTCGTGCCGCGCGCCGTGCTGCAGGGCATCCTGCCGGTGAGCTTCGGGCTGATGATCCTCGGCCGGCTGCTGACCCTGCCCGAGCGCCTTCAGGCCGTCCGTGACGGTGTCGACCCCGACACCGCCGAGATCGAACATGAGATCGCCCGCGCCGAGGCCGAGCTGGCCGAGGCCCGCGGCAAGAGCCATCGCACCCCGGGCGCGCACAAGGAGGTCACCCAATGATCGAAGCCGGCATCCTGCTTTTCATGTTCGTGCTGATCGCGGTCGGCATGCCCATCGCCTTCTCGATCCTCGGCTCCGCGCTCTTGGGGGTGTTCCTGCTCAACGGCGAGCTGGGCTTTCTCAACGCCGCGCTGTCGCTCTACGACGGCGCCACCAGCTTCCCGCTGATCGCCATCCCGCTCTTCATCCTTGCCGGCGCGCTGATGAACACCGGCGGCATCTCGACCCGGCTCATCGCCTTTGTCTCGGCGCTGATCGGCTTCGTGCGCGGCGGGCTCGCCATGGTCAACGTCGGGGTGTCGATGTTCTTTGCCGAGATCTCCGGCTCGGCCGTGGCCGACGTGGCGGCGACCGGCTCGGTGCTGATCCCGGCAATGAAGAACAAGGGCTACACGCCGCGCATGGCGGCAGCGATCACCTCGTCTTCGGCCTCGCTGGCGATCATCATCCCGCCATCGATCCCGATGATCCTTTACGGCGCCATGTCCGACACTTCGGTGGTCAAGCTCTTCGTCGCGGGCATCGTGCCCGGCGTGCTGGGCGGCGGGCTCTTGATGGGCCTGTGCTACTACATGGCCCGGCGCTACGACCTGCCGCGCGACGAGGCGTTTTCGCTGCGCCGCCTCGGCGAGACCGCTAAGGACGCCTCCTGGGCGCTGATCCTGCCGGTGGTGATCCTCGGCGGCATCTTCGGCGGCGTGGTGACCGCGACCGAGGGGGCAGCGCTGGCGGTTGTGGCGGCGCTCTTCATCGGGGTCTTCATCTACCGCGAGATCAATCTGCGCCATCTCTATAAGGCGCTGGTGGACGGGGTGCTGCAGACTTCGGTTGTCATGCTGATGGTTGCGGCCTCGGCGGTGCTCGGCCTCTATCTGACCGAGACCGAGATGCCGCAGCGTCTGGCAGCGGGCATCACCCAGATCACCACCAATCCTTTCGCCGTGCTGATGATCATCAACATCTTCCTGCTGTTCGTGGGCATGGTGCTGCATGGCGCGGCGGCGATCATCCTGACCGTGCCGATCTTCATGCCGCTGGTGCATGAGCTTGGCATCAACCCCATCCAGTTCGGTATTCTGCTCACGCTGAATATCGCGCTTGGCCAGCAGACCCCGCCGGTCGCGAGCGTATTGATCACCTCCTGTTCAATCGCCCGAACCGACGTGTGGCGGACCTCGGTCACCAACCTGCCCTTCGTGGGCGTGCTGGTGCTGGTGCTGCTGCTCGTCACCTACGTGCCGGCGGTATCGCTCTCGCTGGTGGATCTGGTCTACGGCATGTAGCAGATCCGTCGCGGGCCGGCTCTCCCCGGGGCCGGCCCGTGATCAGCGGGCCACTGTGCCGCTTTCGAGGATCGACTTCCGCAAGCGCCCGTGTACGCCCTTTTCCTGGTTGACCGACTGGGTGATGGCGAAATCCGCCGCCAGCGAGCAAAGCTGGTAGGCCTCGGTCTCGGTGATCTCCACACGCTCGCGGACCATCGCGATCATCTGGCGCAGGGCGATTTGCAGCGCGGTGTCGAGGCTGGCATGAAAGCCCATCGAAATCAGCTCGGCCTCGGTTTCTGCGCGCGGATGGTCGATCGCCGTGGTCCCGGCCTTCAGCAGATCGAAGCGGAACGTGCCGGTGAGCGCCGTCTCGAGCGCGGTGATGCAGACCTCGCCATCGCCCTGGCAGCCATGGCCGTCGCCGCAGGAGAAGAGCGCGCCCTCGGCCTGCACCGGCAGGTAGAGCGTCGCCCCGTCGGTCAGCAGCTTGAGGTCCATGTTGCCGCCGTGAAGGCGCGGCTGGATCGATGTGAGTTCGCCCCACTCCGGCGCCGGGGCCACCCCCATGACGCCGAAGAAGGGCGCAAGCGGCAGCGTCGCGCCCCAGGGCAAACGGCAGGTCTGCGCCTCGCGGTCGATGGGGATCAGCGAGAGGGCTTTCTGCGAAACCGGGAACTCGCCGGGCAAGGTGCCCGAGGCCGGGCGCACCAGGTTGAAACCCCAGTCGGCGCCCAGCTCGATACGCTCGATCTCGACCTTGAGCACATCGCCGGGCATGGCCCCCTCGATCGCCACGGGGCCGGTCAGCAGGTGGGCGACGCGCGGCAGGTCCGCGGCAAGGATGTCGCGCAGCTCGGGCGCGACGGTCATGCCGGAGCCCTCGGCGGGCAAGAGCTCCTCGCGCCCCGAGAAGGTCTGGATGGTCACCCGGTCGCCGGGCGTCACGGTCATGACCGGTGGCAGCTCCGACCAGAATCGCCCCCAATGGACGGTCTGCGGCGTGGCGGCGAGGTGATGATGCGTCATGGCAAGGGGCTCCGGGTTGAGTCGGGCGCAGCTTCGCGACGCGCGGATCGAGAGTAAAGAGCGCAAATTAGGGGTCCGCAGCCGCGGCGCAACGCAAGCCGCAGGCGCGTCGGCCGGTCGGATGGCCTGCACGCTCAGAGGTCAGCACCACATGCCAGCCGGGTTAGGAAAGGCCGATCATCGCGTGCGGCGCCAGGGGGGCAGGCACTCCGCCAAAACGACAAGAGCGGGCCCGGGGGCCCGCTCTTTTTCCATGTCCCGCGGCGGGGTCTCTTCAGCGCGCCATCTCGGCGCGCTTGACCGCCAGCTCGCGCTCTTTCTTGCGGCCGAAGACCTTCATCACCACGACGAAGAACAGCGGCACGAAGAGCACGCCCAGCACGGTGCCGGTGATCGTCCCCCCGAGCACCGCCGAGCCCACCGCCTGGCGCCCGCCGGCGCCCGCGCCGGAAGAGAGCACCAGCGGCACCACGCCCAGCGAGAAGGCCAGCGAGGTCATGATGATCGGACGGAAGCGCTGGCGCGCCGCCTCCTTCACCGCAACCAGAAGCTCTTCGCCGGCCTCGTAGCGTTCCCGGGCAAACTCCACGATCAGGATCGCGTTCTTGCCCGTCAGGCCGATGACGGTCAGCAGCCCGACCTGGAAGAAGACACCGTTCTCGAAGCCGAACCAATAGGCCGCGCCCATGGTGCCCAGAACGCCGATCGGCATCGCCAGCATCACCGAGAAGGGGATGGTCCAGCTCTCATAGAGCGCCGCGAGGCAGAGGAAGATTGCCGCCAGCGAGAGGCCATAGAGCAGCGGGGCCGAACCGCCGGAATCGCGCTCTTCCAGCGAAAGACCGGTCCAGGCGATCTGGTAGCCCGGCGGCAACTGCGACGCGAGTTGCTCGATCTCCGCCATCGCCTCGCCGGTGGTCACGCCCGGGGCGGGCGAGCCCTGAAGTTGCATCGACGGCACACCGTTGTAGCGGTTGAGACCCTGAGGCCCGTAGGTCCACTCTTCCTTGGTGAAGTTGGCGAAGGGCACCAGATCGCCGTTGGCATTGCGCACCCGCCACTTCTCGAGGTCCGAGGGGGTCGCGCGGCTGTCTGCCTCGCCCTGGACGTAGACCCGCTTGATCCGGCCATTGTCGTTGAAGTCGTTCACGTACTGACCAGCCCAGGCGATCGACAGCGTGTTGCCGACATTGGTCGGGGTCACGCCCATCGCGCCGGCGGCACGCCAGTCGATGTCGAGGTTGAACTGCGCCGCGTCCTCCAGCCCCGAGGGGCGGATCGAGGCGATCAGCGGGCTCTGCGAGGCCATGCCCAGAAGCTGGTTGCGCGCGGTCAGCAGCTGTTCATGCGTCTGCCCGCCCTGCGCCTGCAGGTAGAAGTCGAAGCCCGAGACGTTGCCCAGCTCGATCACCGCAGGCGGCACGATCGGGAAGACTTGTGCGTCGCGGATCCCCATGAAGGCCGGGAAGGCACGGCCCGCCACCGCCTGCACGCTCTGCGCGGGCGACGGACGCTCGGACCAGTCCTTCAGCCGGACAAAGGCGAGACCCATGTTCTGGCCCTGCCCTGCGAAGGAGAAGCCGACCACGCCGAACATCGAGTCCACCGCCTCGGTTTCCGAGGCGAAATGGTCCTGTACCTGCTCGACCACGTCGAGCGTGCGCTCGGCGGTGGCCCCGGTCGGCCCCTGGATCAGGGTCATCAGGATGCCCTGGTCCTCGTCCGGCAGGAAGCCGGTGGGCGTGTTGTTGAACAAGAAGACCATGGCGTAGCCGAGCGCCACGTAGACCACCAGCATGCGCAGCGGGCGCTTGATGATGTGGCCGACGGTGCCGGCATAGCCGCCGGTCAGCTTGTCGAACCCCTTGTTGAACCACCCGAGCGGGCCGCGATTGCTGTGATGCGCGTCCTTGGACTTGAGGATGGTGGCGCAAAGCGCCGGAGTCAGGGTCAGCGCGACCAGCACCGACAGGCCCATGGCCGAGACGATGGTGATCGAGAACTGCCGGTAGATGATCCCGGTCGAGCCGCCGAAGAAGGCCATCGGCACGAACACCGCCGACAGCACCAGCGCGATACCGACGAGTGCGCCGGTGATCTGCCCCATCGACTTGCGGGTCGCCTCGCGCGGGCTCAGCCCCTCTTCCTCCATGATCCGCTCGACGTTCTCCACAACCACGATGGCGTCGTCGACGAGCAGGCCGATGGCCAGCACCATGGCGAGCATGGTCAGCGTGTTGATGGTGAAGCCCGCCATGGCGAGGATCGCGAAGGTGCCGAGGATGACGACCGGCACAGCGAGCGTCGGGATGATCGTGGCGCGGATGTTCTGCAGGAAGAGCAGCATCACGAAGAACACCAGCACGATGGCTTCGATCAGCGTCTTCTGCACCTCATGGATCGAGATCTCGATGAACGGGGTGGTGTCATAGGGGATGACGTAGCTCACGCCCTCGGGGAAGAACTCCGAATACTCCTCGATGCGCTGTTTCACCCGCTCGGCGGTGTCGAGCGCGTTGGCCCCCGAGGCGAGCTGCAGCGCCATGCCCGAGGAGGGCTTGCCGTTGTAGCGCGCGATGGTCGAGTAGTTCTCGGCCCCGACCTCGACCCGCGCCACGTCCTTGAGCAGCACGAGGCCGCCGTCGGTCTCCGAGCGCAGCACGATGTTGCGGAAGTCTTCGGGGGTCCTCAGAAGCGACTGCGCGGTGATCGTGGCGTTGAGCTGCTGACCCTCGGGGGCGGGCAGCGTGCCGAAGGCGCCGGCCGAGATCTGCGCGTTCTGCGCCGAGACGGCGCCGACCACGTCCGAGGGCGTCATCTCGAAGGCCGAGAGCTTGGACGGGTCGAGCCAGATCCGCATCGCGTATTGCGCGCCGAAGACCTGCGCCCCGCCGACGCCCTCGATCCGGCTGAACTCATCCACGAGGTTCGAGTTCAGGTAGTCCGAAAGGTCGGCCTGATCCAAGCGGCCGTCCTCCGAGATGAGGGCGATCACCATCATGAAGGAGGAAGAGGCCTTTTCGACGGTGACGCCCTGGCGCTGCACCGTCTCGGGCAGCAGGGCCGTCGCCTGCGAGAGCTTGTTCTGCACCTGCACCTGCGCCACGTCCGGATCGGTGCCGGATTCGAAGGTCAGGGTAATCGACGAGGTGCCCGCCGAGGTCGACGACGACGACATGTAGCGCATGCCGTCGAGACCGGTCATCTGCTGTTCGACGATCTGGGTGACCGTATTGGCCACCGTCTCGGCCGAGGCACCGGGGTATTGCGCGCTGATCCGCACCGAGGGCGGGGCGATTTCGGGGTATTGCGCGATGGGAAGGTTGAGGATCGAGAGCACCCCGATCCCCATGATGAGGATCGAGATCACCCAGGCAAAGACCGGACGGTCGATGAAAAAGCGTGCCATTGTCAGATTCCTTGCGTCGGGCTTACTCGGAGGCCGCGGCGGTTGCGTCGGCGGGCGCGGCCCGCTCTTCCGGTGCCACGGTCTGGCCCTCGGCGATCT
This sequence comes from Salipiger sp. PrR007, assembly GCF_010499845.1. NCBI lineage: Bacteria > Pseudomonadati > Pseudomonadota > Alphaproteobacteria > Rhodobacterales > Roseobacteraceae > Salipiger > Salipiger sp. PrR007. Next base: position 56,440 of record NZ_JAAGOZ010000012.1, read on the forward strand.
TCTGAAGACCCGCAACGACCACGCGGTCCCCGGGCTGCAGCCCCTCGCTCACCACCCACTGGTTGCCCTGGTCGCTCTCGATGGTCAGCTGCCGGGTTTCGATCACGTTCTCGCCGTTCACCACCATCGACATGGGGCGGCCGCGGCGGTCGCGGGTCACGCCTTCCTGCGGCACAAGCACGGCGCCGTAGACCGAGCCTTGCGGCAGTTCGACCTGCACGTACATGCCGGGCAGCAGGAAATGGTCGGGGTTGGGGAACTCGAGGCGCAGCACGACAACGCCGGTCTGCTCGTTCACATGCGGCTCGGCGGCGGCAAGACGGCCGGTGTGCTCGTAGAGCTCGCCATCAGCGAGGCGCAGGCTCACCTCGGCCTCGCTCTCACGCGCGGCGGCCTGACCGCTGCGCCGCCAGCGCAGCATCTCGGCGGCGGATTGCGTCACGTCGACGTTCACCGTGTCGATCGAGCGGATGGTGGTCAGCGGGGTGGCCTGGCTGGCGGTGACCAGCGCCCCCTGCGTGGCGTCCGACAGCCCGACGACCCCCGACAGCGGGGCGCGGATGGTGGTGCGCTCGAGGTCGATGTCGGAGGACAGCACCTGTGCCTCGGCGACCTTCACCGCCGCTTCGGCGACGTCGCGCGCGGCCATGGCGTCATCCAGGGTCTGTTGGCTGGTCACCGAGCGGTCGCGCAGTTCCTGCTGCCGCTTCAACTCGCGCTCCGCCGAGGCCAGCGTGGCCTGCGCCTGCGCAAGACCGGCCTCCGCCGAAGCCTTCGCCGCCTCGTAGGTGGCCGGATCGATGCGGTAGAGCGGGTCGCCGCGGTTGACCGTGGTGCCCTCTTCGAAAAGCCGCTCGTTGATGATGCCGCTCACCTGCGGACGCACCTCGGCCACGCCGGAGGCCTGCACTCGGCCTGGCAGCTTGGTGGTCAGCGTCACATCGGAGGATTGCAGCGTCACCACGGTGACAGGTTGCGGGGGCCGCTGCCCCTGTTCCTGAGCGGAGACGGCAGGGGAAAACATCACGGCGGTTGCCAAGGCGAGAGGCCGCAGCAAGGCGGAGGCGGGTCGGATCGGCATGGGAGGGCTCCGGTAACATCAATAACGTACATCTTGCACGCAAGTCGTGAATCGCGATAAGGAAACTCATAGGTTTTGTAAAGCGCCCAGATGTACCAGCGTTGCGATTTCGATACTGCCCTGTGACCTAAGGACACCAATGACCGATTCTTCCGAGCCCGACGACACTCAGAGCGCCCCGCGCCGCCGTGGACGGCCGGTGCAGATGGACCAAAGAACCCGGGAAGAGATGGTGCTGGCCGCCGCCACGCAGATGATCGCGGAGCGCGGTCTGGAGGATGCCTCGGTCGCCGCCATCGCGCGGCAGGTGCAGATGTCCAAGCGCACGATCTACACGATGTTCGACAGCCGCGAGGCGTTGCTCGGGGCCTGTTTCGCCCGCATCGGCCAGCGCATCTTTCGCAGCCGCGACAGCCGGAACGACGGTGCGCCGCTGGAAGAGCGGCTGCGCCACCTGCTGACGCTGAACGAGGAGCCAAGCCTCAACGAAGCTCCGCTGGAGCTGCTGCGCGCGGTAATCACCTCGGCGCCGACCTACCCCAAGCTGGCCTGCAGCATTCTCGAGACCGGCGCGCTGTCGCTGCGCAACCATATCGCGCGGGAGCTCTCCGAGGCGGTCGAGACCGGCGAGCTCGCGTTGAAGCTCGAAGATTGCGACGCCGCGGCCGAGATGCTGATGGACATGGCCTTTGGCAACGGCATCCACAAGCTGCTGGACCCGCAGCGCTATTGCTCCTCGCCCGAGGTGCGCGCGACACGGCGCGACCGCGCCATCGCGCTCTTTCTCGACGGCACCCGCCCCCGCTGAGCCCGCTCAGGTCGCCGAGGGGGTAAAACGCGCGCTGAGCCGGTTGGCGGCGCCCGGGTAGGTCAGCCGGACCTCGGTCACCGTCTCGCCCTGCCGCCAGGTGCGGCGCTCCATCACCAGGCACGGCGTGCCCGCCGAAAGATCGAGCAGCTTTGCCACCCGCGCCGAGGCGCCGACGGCGGCGATGGTGTGCTCGGCCTCGCTCCAAGGGATGTGCCGAAGCAGCCAGACGCCCGGCGCCAGCTCGGCGAAGCTCTCGTCGCGCGCGGCGGGCGCCACCTCGAGGTTGATCACCCGGTCCTCGAGACAGAAGGGCGCCTCGTCGGCATAATGCAGGCAGGTGAGCGCGAGCACCTCGCTGCGCTCCTCGATGCCAAGCTCCCCGGCCTCAACGGGCGCCGCCCGGCGCAGCACCCGCTCGACGATCTCGTGGCGGTAGGCGCCGCCCCGGGCGGTGACCTCGTCCTTGATGTCCTTGATTTCCAGAACAGCGTTCTGGCTCTGCTGCGGCATCACGATCGAGCCCGTCTTGCGCCGCCTCAGCACCAGACCCGCGTTGGCGAGCTGGGTCATCACCTTGTTCACGGTCATCCGCGAGCAGCCGTATTCCGTCCGCAGCTCCTGCTCGGTCGGAATGCGGTGCCCGGGCGGCCAGGCCCCAGAGAGGATCTTGCCTTCCAGATCGCCGCGGATGCGCTCGTGCAGCGAGGATCTGGGGGCGCTCTCCTTGCTCATGCCGCCTCCTGTCAGACCAGCGTCGAGGCGCCGCGGTCGAGGTAGGTGTCGAGGAACTGCTCGAGGCGCGGATGGCGCGGCTTGGCAAAGACCTTCGAGGGGGCATCGGTGAACAGCAGCTTGCCATGGTCGAGGAAGCTGATCTGGTTGCCGACGGTGGCGGCAAAGCCGATCTCATGGGTGACCACGACCATCGTCATGCCCTCGGAGGCAAGGCCGCGCATCACGTTCAGCACCTCGCCAGTGAGTTCGGGGTCGAGCGCCGATGTCGGCTCGTCGAACAGCATGATCTTCGGCTCCAGCGCCAGCGAGCGGGCAATGGCGACGCGCTGCTGCTGGCCGCCGGAAAGCTGGCTCGGGTAATGCCCGGCCCGGTTCTCCAGCCCAACCTTGCGCAGCTGCACCATGGCCTTTTCCTCGGCCTCGGCCTTGCCCATCTTGCGCACCCGGCGCAGCGCGGCGGAGACATTGCCGAGCGCGGTCATATGCGGCCACAGGTTGAACTGCTGGAACACCATGCCGATCTGCGAGCGCACCTTGCGCAGCTCGGTCGCCGACTGGCGCTGGCGCTTGCCGGCACCGTCGTAGACGAAGCCGAGCGGGCTGCCCTCGATGAAGATCGAGCCGTCGGTGGCTTCCTCGAGGAAGGCCATGCAGCGCAGCAGCGTCGACTTGCCCGAGCCCGAGGGCCCGATCAGGCAGGACACCTGCCCGCGCGGGATTTCCAGCGAGATGTCGTCGAGCACGGTGGTCGTGCCGAAGCGTTTCACCAGTTGCTGAACGGAGATCGCGTTGTCGCTCATGCCTTGGCCAGCCTGTATCTTGAGAGTTTCTTTTCAGCGAAGCGCCCCAGCACGCCCGCCAGTTCGACCAGCACCCAGTAGACGAGCGCGATCAGCACCATGGCCTCGACGAAGGCATATTCCTGCGAGCCGATGGCGCTGGCGGTCATCGTCATCTCGGGAACCGTGATGAGCGAGAGCAGCGCCGTCTCCTTCAACAGGATGATCGCCATGTTGACCGAGGGCGGGATCACCAGCAACGCCATCTCGGGCAGCAGGATGTTGCGGATGATCTGGATGCGGGTGAAGCCGAGGCATTCGGCCGCCTCGACGTGGCCCGGCGGCACCGACTGGTAGCCGGCCCGGAAAATCTCGGCGAAATAGGCGGCCCCGTAGATGCTCAGCGCCAGGAGGCCCGCGGGCAGCGCATCGAGCGACAGGCCGATGTAGGGGCCGCCGAAGTAGAGCAGGAAGAGCTGCACCAGGAAGGGCGTGCCGCGGATGATCTCGATCGGCACGGTCAGCGCCTTGTCGACCAGCGTGCCGCCGTAGCGCCGCGCTGTGGCGACGACAAAGCCGAGCACCGCCCCGGCGAGGGTACCGACAACCCAGACGAAGATCGTCATGGCGATGCCCGAGAGCAGCGCGTCCTGCTTGGACAGGATGACGTTGAAATCAAAGCCCATCACTTGCTCCCCACGCCCGGCAGGCGGCGTTCAAGCTGGCGGCCCGCCGTGGCTACCACGAGGTTGATCACCAGGTAGATGAGCCCGGCGCTGGCGTAGATCTCCAGCGGCATGAAGGTCGAGGCGACGAGGTTCTGCGCCATGCGCGTCAGCTCGATCAGCCCGACGACCGACACCAGCGAGGACGCCTTGAGGATCAGGATCGCCTCGTTGATCAGCGCCGGAAGGGTCAGCCGCAGGGCGATCGGCACGCGGATGTGCCAGAAGGTCTGCACCGGGCTGAAGCCCGCCATGTCGGCGCTTTCCACAAGGCCCGTTGGCACCCCCTCGAAGCCGCCGCGCAGGTTCTCGGCCTGGTAGGCGGCCGTGCAGATCGACAGGCCGATGATCGCCACGACCAGCGAGGGGATCTGCACGCCGATCACCGGCAGCAGGTTGTAGAGCAGCAAGAGCTGCACCAGCAGCGGCGTGCCGCGGAAGAAGGAAATGAAGAATTTCGAGAACCACTGCAGCGGGCGGATGCCCGAGAGGTTCGCCGCCGACAGCAGGATCGCCAGAACAAGGCCGATCAGGATCGAGACCGTGCTGACGAAGATCGTCATCAGCGAGGCCTCGAGCAGCAGGTTGAAGAGTTTCCAGCTCATATTCCGGGAAGGGCCTCGGGCTTGGCGTCTGTTGCGGGGAGAAAAATGCCGGCGGCGGTCGCGTGACCCTCCGCCGGCCAGGCCGAAAGGGCCGGCCCGGGTGAACGGACCGGCAGGGATGGTCTTAGATGTTGGGCTCGGTCACCGCGTCGGGCGTGTCGAAGGTCTGGCCGAACCACTTTTGCTGGAACTCGCCGAGGCGGCCGTCTTCCTTCATCTTCAGGATGGCGGCATCGATGGCATCCATCAGCGAGGCGTGGTCGTCGTCCTTCAGGCCCGGGAAGCCGAAGTAGGTCTTGGTGCCGAAGGGCGCGACCACCTCGAAGATCTCGGGGCGCTGCTGCGCCACGAAGGCGATGTTCGGCAGCGAGTTGGCGACACCGGCGATGCGGCCCGCCGCGAGGTCGGCGTAGGCCTCGTTGAACGACACGTAGTCCTTCGTTTCGGGCGCCGGGTCGAGCGTCGCGCCGAACTCTTCGAGTTGGGCAAGCTGCGCGGTGGCGTGGCCCGACCCGATGGTCTTGCCGGCGATGTCCTCGGGCTTGGTGATCGAATCGTCCTTGGCCGACTTCAGCAGGGCAACGGTGGCCTCGGCGATCGGCGGCGTGAAGCGATAGCGCTCCATGCGGGCCTTGGTGATGGTGGCGGGGCCGGCGACCATGTCGAACTGGCCCGCTTCGAGGCCCGGCAGGACGCCGGCCCAGTCGAGGGTGATCCACTCGATCTCGACACCCAGCTCTTCACCGATGGCGGCGAAGACATCCATGTTGAGACCCACGTGATCGCCTGCGTCGATGTAGTCGAAGGGGGCAAAGGCGGTCTCGGTGCCGACCTTCATGACGCCGGCTTCCTTGATGCGTGCCAGCGCGTCCTGCGCCTGGGCCGCGGCGGCCCCGCCCATCAGAAGCGCGGCGCCCGCGAGCGCGGAGATGACTTTGTTGCGCATATCCAGTAGTCTCCCTGTTGTCGGTCCCTGCCATCCCTCGGGCCGGGTTCCGATTTTGACTAGACAAAAGGGACCACGCCTGTCCCGTATGTCAATCCCTGCCTTTGGCCCTTTGCATGCGGGTTTGTGACAGGCAAGGGCATTCGCCCAAAAAACAGGCGCATACCCAAAGGTCAGCCGAGGTCACAGATCGAAGATCTTGCCCGGGTTCATCAGATTCGCCGGATCCACCGCGCGCTTGAGCAGTTTCATCAACTCCAGTGCCGCGCCGTGCTCGGCCTCCATGTAGCTCTTCTTGCCCAGACCCACGCCATGCTCGCCGGTGGCGGTGCCGCCCATGGCGATGGCGCGTTCGACCAGCCGGGCATGTGCGGCCTGCACCCGCGCCTTCTCCTCGGCGTCGCCCTCGTCGAAGAGCATCACGAGGTGGAAGTTGCCGTCCCCCACGTGGCCGTGCATCGGCGCGATGATCCGCTCTGCATCGAGGTCCGCAGCAGTCTCGGCAAGGATGCGGGGCAATTCCGAGACCGGGACGCAGACATCGGTCGAGAGCGACTTGCAGCCGGGCCGCAGCCCCCGCGCGGCATAGAGCGCCGAATGGCGCAGCGCCCAGACCTTGCTGTAGTCCTCGGGCGTGTTCACCGGGTGCAGCTCTGCACCATTCTCCGACGCCAACGCGTCGAAGGTGTCACGGTCGGTGTCGACCTGTTGCTCGGAGCCTGCGAGATCGACAAGCAGCGTCGGCTGCTCGGGCAGCTCGGTCTTGTTGTAGGCGTTGATCGCCCGGACCTGCAGCGCGTCCATCAGCTCGATGCGGTTCAGGCAGAGCCCGAACTGCAGCGCCTCGACCACGGTCTGCGTCGCCGCCTCGATGCTGGGGAAGCTGTAGAGCCCGGCCTTCGCCGCCTCGGGAATACCTGAAAGACGCAGCGTGAGCTCGGTGATGATCCCCAGCGTGCCCTCGGCGCCGATAAAGAGATGCGTGAGGTCATAGCCCGACGAGGATTTCCGCGCCCGCCCGCCGGTCCGGATGATCTGCCCGTCCGGCAGCACCACGGTCAGCCCCATCACCAGATCCGCCATGGTGCCATGGCGCACGGTCATCGTGCCGGAGGCCCGGGTCGAGGCCATGCCGCCCAGCGTCGCATGCGCGCCGATGTCGATGGGAAGGAAGAGGCCGGTCGCCCGCAGCTCCTCGTTCAGCGCCTGCCGGGTGAGCCCGGCCTGCACGGTGCAATCCATGTCCTCGGGGCTGACGCGCAGCAGCTTGTTCATCTGGGACAGGTCGATGCAGAGCCCGCCCTGCGTGGCGTTCACCTGCCCCTCGATGCAGCTGCCCGCGCCAAAGGGCACGATCGGGCAGCCATGGCCGGCGCAGAGCCTGACGGCCCGCGCCACCTCCTCGGTGCTCTGCGCCATGAAGACCGCGTCGGGCAGGGCCGCCGGATGCCAGCTGTCCCCTGCCCCATGCTGGGCGCGGACCGCCTCGCCGCGCTCGATCCGGCCCGGAAAGGCAGCTTCAAGGGCGGCGAAAGCGGTCTGATGTGTCACCCCAGGATCCCCGGCAGGTTGAGTTGATGCTCGCGGGCGCAGTCGAGGGCGATCTCGTAGCCCGCATCCGCGTGCCGCATAACGCCTGTCGCCGGGTCATTCCAGAGGACGCGGGCGAGACGCTTGTCCGCCGCCTCGGTGCCGTCGCAGCAGATCACCATGCCGGAGTGCTGCGAGAAGCCCATGCCGACGCCGCCGCCGTGGTGCAGCGACACCCAGGTCGCGCCCGAAGCGGTGTTGAGCAGCGCGTTCAGCAGCGGCCAGTCCGAGACCGCATCCGAGCCGTCCTTCATGGCTTCCGTCTCGCGGTTCGGCGAGGCCACCGACCCGGAGTCGAGGTGGTCCCGACCGATGACGATCGGTGCTTTCAGCTCGCCGTTGCGCACCATTTCGTTGAACGCGAGGCCCAGCTTGTGGCGCAGGCCAAGGCCGACCCAGCAGATCCGCGCCGGAAGGCCCTGGAAGGCGATACGCTCGCGCGCCATGTCGAGCCAGTTGTGCAGATGCGGATCGTCGATCAGCTCCTTCACCTTCTGGTCGGTCTTGTAGATGTCCTCGGGGTCGCCCGAAAGCGCCGCCCAGCGGAACGGGCCGACGCCGCGGCAGAACAGCGGGCGGATGTAGGCGGGCACGAAACCGGGGAAGGCGAAGGCGTCTTCGAGCCCCTCCTCCAGCGCCATCTGGCGGATGTTGTTGCCGTAATCCAGCGTCGGCACCCCGGCGTTCCAGAAATCGACCATCGCCGCGACATGCTCACGCATCGACGCCTTGGCGGCCTTGGTGACAGCCTTGGGGTCGCTCTCCTGCTTCTCGCGCCATTCGGCGACGCTCCAGCCCTTGGGCAGGTAGCCGTGCACCGGGTCATGCGCCGAAGTCTGGTCGGTCACGATGTCGGGGCGGCCGTTGGGCAGAGGCTCGCCCGCCTGCATGCGGCGCACCAGCTCGGGGAAGACATCGGCGGCATTGGCGATCAGCGCCACCGACTTGGCCTCGCCCGCCTTGGTCCAGCGCTCGATCATCGCCAGCGCTTCATCCAGCGAGTGGGTCTTCTCGTCGCAGTAGCGCGTGCGGATGCGGAAGTCGGCGCGGGTCTCGTCGCATTCCACGGCGAGGCAACAGGCCCCGGCCATGACCGCCGCCAGCGGCTGCGCGCCGCCCATGCCGCCAAGACCGCCGGTGAGGATCCACTTGCCCTTGAGGTTGCCCTCGTAGTGCTGGCGTCCCGCCTCGACGAAGGTCTCGTAGGTGCCCTGCACGATGCCCTGCGCACCGATGTAAATCCACGAGCCCGCGGTCATCTGGCCGTACATCGCCAGACCCTTCTTATCGAGTTCGTTGAAGTGGTCCCAGTTCGCCCAATGCGGCACGAGGTTCGAGTTGGCGATCAGCACCCTCGGTGCGTCGGGATGGGTGCGAAACACGCCGACCGGTTTGCCCGACTGCACCAGCAGCGTCTCGTCCTCTTCGAGGTTCTTCAGCGATGAAACGATGCGGTCGAAATCCTCCCATGTGCGGGCGGCGCGACCGATGCCGCCGTAGACCACCAGCTCGTGCGGGTTCTCGGCGACGTCCGGATGCAAGTTGTTCATCAGCATCCGCATCGGCGCTTCGGTGAGCCAGCTTTTCGCGGTGATCTCGGTGCCGGTCGCGGGGAAGACGTCGCGCTGGTTGTGACGGGGGTTGGTCATCGGGGGACTCCTCGGTGGGCAGGGTTACTTGGCAAGCGCGGGCGCGAGCGCCTCGATCCGCTGCAGCAGCTCGGCAAGGTGGACCCGCAGCTTGGCGGCCTTGCTCTCGTCATAGGCATAGGGGGCCACCTCGGCTTCGAGGTGGGTGTCCTGCGCCAGTTCCATCTGGATGGCGTGAAGGCCTTCCACGGGGCGGCCATAGTGGCGCGTCGTCCAGCCGCCCTTGAAGCGGCCGTTCAGCGTGGAGGTGTAGCCCTCGGCGGCGCCGCAGACCTCGGCCACGGCGGCCTCGATCGCCGGATCGCAAGTCGTGCCCTTGCCGGTGCCGATGTTGAAGTCGGGCAGCTTGCCGTCGAAGAGGAAGGGGATGTGCGAGCGGATCGAGTGGCAATCGTAGAGGATCGCCACCCCATGTTTCGCCCGCACCCGCTCTAGCTCGGCCATCAGCGCGGCGTGGTAGGGCGCGTGGAAGGCGTCGCGGCGGGCGGCGATCTCGGCCTCGTCCGGCTCCTCGGTCCAGATCGGCGTGCCATCGAAATCGGTGAGCGGCACCAGCCCGGTGGTGTTCTGCCCCGGGTAGAGGCTCGCGCCATCCGGCGGACGGTTGGCGTCGATCACATAGCGGTGGAAGGTGGCGCGCACCGTGGTGGCGCCCGGCAGCAGCCCCTCGTAGAGCCTGTGGATGTGCCAGTCGGTATCGCTCAGCTCCTGCCCGCGCGGGGTGAGCTTGCGGAAGATCTCGTCCGGCAGGTAGGTGCCGGTGTGCGGCAGGCCAAGGACGACGGGGCCATCGCCCCGGGTGACGGTGACGGGCTCGTTTCTCACAGCGCTTCCTCCAGTCCTGCGGCGGCCAGCAGCTCCCCCGAACGCACCAGCGCGGCACCCTTTTCGAGGTCGGGCGCGAGGTAGCGGTCATTCTCTAGCGGCGCGACATGCTCGCGGATCTTGCCCACCACCCGCGCGAGGCGCTGCGAGGTCTTCAGCGGCGCGCGGAAATCCACACCCTGCGCGGCGCAGAGCGCCTCGACCCCGAGGATCACCGACAGGTTGCGGTTCATCAGACCAAGGCGGCGCGCGCCGTGGGCGGCCATCGACACATGGTCCTCTTGGTTGGCCGAGGTGGGCGTGCTGTCGGTCGAGCAGGGGTTGGCGAGGTGCTTGTTCTCGGACATCAGCGCGGCGGTGGTCACCTCGGCGATCATGTAGCCCGAATTCAGGCCTGGCGCGGGCGTCAGGAAGGGCGGCAGGTCGTGGTTCATCGCCGGATCGACCATCAGCGCGACGCGGCGCTGCGCGATGGCGCCGATCTCCGACAGCGCCAGCGCGATCTGGTCGGCGGCAAAGGCCACCGGCTCGGCGTGGAAGTTGCCGCCCGACACGATCTGCCCCGGCCCCAGCACCAGCGGGTTGTCGGTCACCGCGTTGGCCTCGATCTCGAGCGTGGTCGCGGCGTAGCGCAGAAGGTCGATGGCCGCGCCCGCCACCTGCGGCTGGCAGCGGATGCAATAGGGGTCCTGCACGCGGGTGTCGCCAATCCGGTGGCTCTCGCGGATCTCCGAGCCTTCCATCAGGTCGCGGATGCCCGCCGCGACCTCGATCTGGCCGCGATGGCCGCGCAGCGTGTGGATCTCGGCGCGGGTGGGCGCGGTGGAGCCCATGATCGCGTCGGTGGTGAGGCTGGCGGTGACGATCGAGGTCTGCGCATTGCGCCAGCCCTCGAACAGCCCAACCAGCGCCAGCGCGGTCGAGAACTGCGTGCCGTTAATGAGCGCGAGACCTTCCTTCGGCCCCAGCACCACCGGTTCCAGCCCGGCCTTGGCCAGCGCCTCGGCGCCGTGCAGAACCTCGCCGCCAAATTCCGCCTGCCCTGCCCCCAGCAGCACGGCGGTCATATGGGCCAGTGGCGCGAGATCACCCGAGGCACCGACGGAGCCTTGGCACGGCACCACCGGGGTAACCCCCTTCTCGAGCATCGCTTCCAGCAGATCGACGGTCTGCACCTGCACGCCAGAAGCGCCACGGCCGAGGCTGAGCAGCTTCAACGCCATCATCAGGCGCGTGGTGGCGCGGGGCAGCGGCTCGCCGACGCCGCAGCAATGCGACAGGATCAGGTTGCGCTGCAGCGTCGCCGTGTCCTCGGGCGCGATCTTGATCGAGGCGAGCTTGCCGAAGCCGGTGTTGACGCCGTAGATCGCCTCGGACCCGGCGGCGGCATCGGCGACAACCTTGGCCGAGGCGGCGATGCCCGGGCGCGCCGCGTCATCGAGACGGGCCGGCGCATCGCTTCGCCAGAGCTGTTCGAGCTGCGCCAGCGTGGCGGCGCCGGGGGTGAGGATCATGCTTGGCCTCCGAAAATGCGGGCGTGGAGCGGGTTGAACCCGATGCGATAGGACAGCTCTGCCGGGCTGCCCGTGTTCCAGATGTTGAGATCGGCGCGCTGGCCCGCGACGATCCGGCCCCGGTCACTGAAGCCCAGCGCCTTGGCGGCGTTCACCGTCACCCCGCGCAGTGCCTCTTCCGGCGTCATGCGAAAGAGCGTGCAGCCCATGTTCATGGCCAGCAAGAGCGAGGTCAGCGGCGAGGTGCCGGGGTTGGCGTCGGTCGAGAGCGCCATGGGCACATTGTACTTGCGGAAGGAAGCGACGGGCGGCGCCTGCGTCTCGTGGATCGCGTAGAAGGCACCGGGCAGCAGCACGGCAATCATCCCGGCCGCAGCCATCGCCTCGGCATCGGCCTCGGTGGCATATTCCACGTGATCGGCCGAGAGCGCGCCATACTTGGCGGCAAGCTGGATGCCGCCCTGATGCGAGAGCTGCTCGGCGTGCAGCTTGACCGGCAGCCCGAGCCTTTGCGCCTCGGCAAAGACCGGCTCCAACTCGGCGGCGGAAAAGGCGATGCCTTCGCAGAAGCCGTCGACCGCATCCACCAGCCCTTCGGCATGGGCGGCACGCAGGGTCGGCAGGCAGACCTTTTCGATGTACTCGGCCTTGGTCCCCGTCCACTCCGGCGGCAGCGCATGGGCCCCGAGGAAGGTGGTCACCACGTTGACCGGGCGCAGCTCGGCAAGCTTGCGGGCGACGCGCAGCAGGCGCAGTTCGGTGTCACGGTCGAGCCCGTAGCCAGACTTGATCTCGACGGTCGTCACCCCCTCGGCGAGCAGCGCATCGAGCCGCGGCAGCGATTGCGCGATCAGCACGCCCTCGTCCGCCGCGCGGGTGTGCTTTACGGTCGAGGCGATGCCGCCGCCGGCGCGGGCAATCTCTTCGTAGCTGGCCCCCTCGAGGCGCATCTCGAATTCGCGGGCGCGCGAGCCGCCGTAGACGAGGTGGGTGTGGCAGTCGGTCAGCGCGGGCGTCACCAGACGGCCCTCGAGCTCGGTAACCGCCCAGTCGGCAAAGGTGTCGGCCAGGTCGGCCATGGGACCGACCCAGACGATGGTGTCGCCGTCGATCGCCACGGAACCGCCCTCGAGCAGCCCGTAGCCCTTGTCCCCCTCCAGCGTCACTAGGGTTCCGCCGCGCAGCACCTGTTGCTTTGTCATATCGATTCTCCCGGTCGTTGGGTCTTTATGTCTATACAATTGAAGTTCTGTCAATCGAGGCGTCGGGAAAACCATCCTGCGGGCGCCGCAGTGCCCACCCAACAGGCGTTAGAGAAGTCGGGCGGGTCGGTATTGACGTCACCGCGTTCACTTTAGAAAAACTAAACCAATGCGCAGCCCCGGCCCGCTTGTCCAACGCCCCGCCAAGAGACATCCTCGCTGCATCTTTCGCCCGCCAGAGGACTCCCCATGTCGCGCCCCGACCAGCTCAAACTCGGTACCTTCGTCTATACATTCGGCTTCCACCCGGCGGCCTGGCTGCATCCGGGAAGCGATGTGCATGGCGCCAATGACCTCACGCACCTCAAGAAGGTCGCGCAGATCTCCGAGGCGGCCAAGCTCGACTTCATGTTCTTCGCCGACAGCCCGGCGGCGGCCATCGGCGATCCCGCCGCCCTCGCCCGGCAGCCCACCAAGATGAACCGTTTCGAGCCGATCACCGCGATCACCGCGCTGTCGCAGCACACCGAGAAGCTCGGCTTCGTCGCCACCGCCTCGACTTCCTACTACGAGCCCTACAACATCGCGCGGCTCTTCGCCTCGGCCGACCACATGTCGGGCGGACGGATGTGCTGGAACGTGGTGACCTCGGACCACGACGAGACCGGCTACAACTACAACCGCGAGGGGCTGCCGCCGCATGCCGAGCGCTACGAGCGCTGCGAGGAATTCGTCGACGTCGTTTTCGGTCTCTGGGACAGCTACGAGCCGGATGCGCTGCTGCTCGACCGCGACAGCGGCATCTACCACGACCAGCACAAGCTCCACGAGCTGAACCACAACGGCAAGCACTTCCAGGTGCGCGGCCCGCTGAACATCGCGCGCACCCCGCAGGGCCGCCCGGTGATCGCTCAGGCCGGCGGCTCCGAGCCCGGCATGGAGCTCGCCGCCCGCACCGCCGAGATGGTTTTCTCGCTGGCCTCGAACATCGAGAAGAACCGCGCCTTCTATGCCAATGTCAAAGGTCGCATGGCCAAATACGGGCGGCACGAGGACGACCTGAAGATCATGCCCGGCATCGTCATCAACGTCGGCGAGACCGAGGCAGAGGCCGAGGCCAAGGCGCAGCAGCTGGTAGATCTCATGCACCCAGACGTCGGCCTGCTGATGCTGCAGGAGTTCCTCGAGGCGGACCTGCGTGGCGTCGATCTCGACAGACCCTTCCCGATGGAGCGGATGCCGCAGAAGGCCAAGGGCTCGAAGGCGCTCTTCGACGAGCTGAAGGAATTCGTCACCCAGGGCCACACCATGCGCGAGCTGATCACCCATTACGCCCGCCGCCACACCGGCAACGGGCTGACCGGCACGCCCGTGCAGATCGCCGACTTCATGCAGGAATGGTTCGAGACCCGCGCCGCCGACGGCTTCATCCTGATGTTCCCGACGCTGCCCAGCTCTCTCGAGGATTTCACCCGCCTCGTGGTTCCAGAGCTTCGCCGTCGCGGGCTGTTCCGCGAGGAGTATGAGGCCGGCACCCTGCGCGGAAACCTCGGCATCTCGGAGCCCGGCAACCGCTACACGCTGTCCCGCGCAGCGGAATAGAACGTCGGCCGGGCGCGCCGAGGCCCTGCCACGGTTCCCGGGATATCCGAACCTGGAAGAAAGGGGGGCGGGGCGCTCCGCCCGCCTGTCACAAAATCGGGGCGGCGCGGCGCGCGGGGCCGGGAACGAATTCCGCATTTCGAAGTTGAGGGCCATGATCCCTCATTTGAGACTGCCCAGTTCATGAACCGCACCCCCACCGCCGACCCCGTGCTGCGCGTCAGCGTCGCGATCCTTGCGGGGCTGGCCCTGCTGGTCTGCCTCAAGCTCGCCCAGGACATCTTCGCCCCGCTGATGCTCGCGGTGATCGTCGGCATCATCTTCTCGCCCCTTGCCGACCGGCTGGAGCGGATCAAGATGCCGCGCGGGCTCGCGGCGATCTTCCTGATCGTGCTGATCTTTTTTCTTTTTGCCTCGCTTGCTTTCCTCGCCGAGCCCTATGTCACCGCCGCCATCAACCGCATCCCCACGGTGAAATACGAGATCCGCAAATTCCTCTTCGAGTACCGCGACCTGATCCGCGGTATCGACGAAGTCGAACAGGCGCTTGGCGCGGCGCAGAAGAAGGCCGAGGAAGGGTCAGCCATGCCCAGCGTCACCGATGCGCTCTATCTCGCGCCGGTCATCGTGGCACAGGCGCTGGTCTTCTTCGGCGGGTTGTTTTTCTTCCTTCTGACCCGCTGGGGCATCTACAACTGGATGGCCCACCGCATCGGCGACAACACCACCACCGCGTCTATTCTCGAGCGCTTCTGCGCCGCCGAACGCTCTGTCGCGCGCTATTTCGCCACCATCTCGCTGATCAATATCGGTCTTGGCTTCGCGGTGACCGGCGGGCTGATGGCGATCGGCATGCCTGCCGCGCCGATCTGGGGCATCGCCGCGGCGCTGCTGAACTACGTGCTCTACGTCGGGCCGGCCGCCATGGTGGCGGGGCTGCTGCTCAACGGGCTGGTGGCCTTCGACGGGCTGATGAGCTTTGCCCCGGCCGCGATCTACCTGTTTTTCAACATGTGCGAAGCACAGTTCGTCACCCCCGGACTGGTGGGCAAGCACATCCAGATCAACCCCTTCTTGATCTTCGTCTCGCTGGTTTTCTGGCTCTGGCTCTGGGGGCCGCTCGGCGGCATCGTCGCCATTCCGACCACGGTGATCGTGCTGCACCTCTTCGACATCATCGGCGAGGGGCGCAAGGCTCCGCCCGCCCGCCGCGCCGCCTGAGGCGCGGCGCCCCCGCCGCGGGACCGCGCCCGTCCCCGCGCGTGACACAAGAAACTCTTTGCGAAAACGCCCGGATAGAGGATCATTGTCCGGGCAGGATAGCTCTCGGAGTCCCGGCACTTGCGACTCGAAGGACCCTGCGCGGTTTTCAGGAGGCGCGTATTTCCGGTGTCCATCGCATCCCATTCGATCCCCTTCGGGCTGATCCTCCTCATCTTCCTGCTCGCATTGCCCGCCTGCGCCTTTGCCGGGTTCCGCTTCGGTAGCCACGAGCTCCGGCGGAATCCGTCGAGCTATGCCGAGGGCAAGATGCCGGGCGAGGCTTCTCTCGGCGCGCTGCTGGCGTTGCTGGGGCTGCTGCTCGGCTTCACCTTCAGCGCCGTGCTGAACTGGCGCGAGGCCAGCGTTTCGGCGGTGGTCGAGGAGGCGGCAGCACTCGGCACCGCCTTTCTGCGCGCCGATCTGCTGCCCGAGGCCGAGGGTCGGCCGCTGCAGCAGGCGCTGCTGGGCTACGCGCGCACCCGCGTCGTGCCGCAAGGCTACCGTCCCACCCGCGAGAACATCGATGCCTTCGTGGCGCGCAGTACCGAGGCGCAGGCGGCGCTCTGGCCCGCCACCATGGCGGCGCTGACGCCCGAGGTTCCCGCCCCTGTCGCCACCTATGTGGCCGGCGGCATCACCGAGGTGCTCGACGCGCACAGCCGCCGCGTCGCCGCCGCCTCGAAGTCGATCACATCGGGCATCTGGATGCTGCTGACCTTCGCCGCCGGCTCCGGGGTTTTCATCATCGGCAACCGCGCGGCACTGCAGGGCCGCCGACTGAGCTGGCGGACGCTGGTCTTCTCGCTGGTGCTGACCGCGGTGCTGGTGACCATCGAGGATCTCAGCCGCGCCTCGGACGGGTTCACCGTGGTGCCCCAGACCCCGCTGATCGCCGCCGTGGCCGACATGGAGAGCGCCCTCGGCGCCGCGGCCCTGGCGAGCGCCGCACCCAGCCCCTAAAGCCCGGCGTCAGCCCGGCAACAGCACCACGCTTTCATGCTCGTTGGCTCGGTCCGCGCCATCAGCGCCACCGCGCCGCAGATTGCGCCACCGCCGAAAAAGAAAAGGCTCCACCTCGGGGAAAAGGTGGAGCCTTGCAACGATCCGGGCCACTGAGGGAAGTCGGGACAGGGTGCAACCCGGGATCAGGGACAGGACAAATGGTGCGTCCTTGAGCTTCAAACACCGGGGCGGGACATTGGTTCCCGCAATTCGTCACATTTTTTCAGAACCTTCCGTGGCCTGCTCCGATGCTGCCTTCGCCGCGTCCTTTCCCGCGCTGCGGCGCCCCAGGAGCACCTGCGCCAGCTCGATGTTGAGCTGCGCGCCGAGCAGCGTCACCAGCGCGCTGACGTAGAACCACAGCAACAGCGCCACCACCGCCCCGAGCGAGCCGTAGACCTCGTTCAGCCGGTCGAAGTTGCGCACGTAACTGGCCAGGGCAAAGGAGCCGATGGCCCAGGCGATCACCGCAAGCGCCGCACCCGGCGTCAGCCAGGGCATCCGCGCGCGGCGCCGGTTCGGCCCGAAGCGATAGACCAACGCGACGGCCAAGTAGACGACGCACAGCAGCACGATCCATTTCGTCCCCTCGACCGCGATCTCGACCCCCGCCGGCAGGTGCAGGAAGGCCATGCCCGCAGGAACCACGACCACCGCCGCGAAGGCCAAGAGCGCCACCAGCACAAGCACGGCGGTCATTCCGTAGGCCACCAGCACGCGGCGCACCGGGTTGGTGCGATGCGGCGCCTCGGTCACCGTGTTTAGCCCGCGGATCAGCGCCGCCACCGAGGCCCGCGCCGTCCAGATCGCCACCACGATCGAGGCGATGGAGGCCCATTGCAGCGTCGAGCGGTTGGTCGAGATCAGCTGGGTGATCTGCGCGTCGATGAGCTGGAAGGCGGTTTCGGGAATGACCTCGGTGAGCAGCTCCATCTGCTCGGCGATGGCGATGGGATCGGCCCAGTAGCCCCAGATGGCAATCACCGCCGCCATCGCCGGGAAGATCGACAGGAAGGCGTAAAAGGCCACGCCCGCCGCGATCAGCCCGAGATTGCGCTCGTCCATCCGCAGCCAGGTCCGCCACAGGGCATGCAGCCAGCCGCGCAGCCCGACGTGACGCAGGTGCACGCGCTCCTTGCGCGCGGCATAAGCCGCAGATTGCGGCGCGGGGTCAGGCGGGGAGGAGGCGTTCTGCATCTGCGCAACCTGCGCATAAGCCAACGCGGCGTCAATCCGCTGGTTGCCCGAAGGAGGGCAAATTTGCGACGCCGATGCGGGCCTCACCAGCGGAACCGCCCGCACTTGCGCGCGTTGATCCGGTGAACCCCAATGGAGAGCGCCCCCGTGACCGACAATCGCAAGATCTGTGTCATCCTCAATGAGCACTCCGGGGATCACCCCGACAAGCAGAGCCGCCGCGAGAAGCTGACGGAGCTTTTCGAGCAGAACGGGCTCGAGGTCGAGCTGATCGGCCTCACCCCCGACAAGCCGATCCTCGACACCGCGCGCAAAGCTGCGGGCAACGGCTGCGCGATGATCGTCGCCGCGGGCGGCGACGGCACGATCGGCGCGGTGGCCGCCGCCGCGCATGAGGCAGGCGTGCCGATGGGGGTGATCCCGCAGGGCACCTTCAACTATTTCGCCCGTGGCCTCGATATCCCCGAAGAGCCCGAGGGGGCGGTGCGCGTGCTCGCAACCGGCCGCCTGCGAGAGATCAGCCTCGGCGAGGTCAACGGCGAGGTGTTCCTCAACAATGCCAGCCTCGGGATCTACCCGCTGATCCTGCGCACCCGAGAGGGCGTCTACCAGCGCTGGGGCCGCTCGCGCATCGCTGCCTACTGGTCGGTGGTCCTGGCGCTCGCCGGGTTCCGCCACCCCCTGCGCCTTCGGGTGGAGGTGGACGGCCACAGTTCCGAGATGCGCACCCCCCTCGCCTTCGTCGCCAACAGCGCCTACCAGCTCGAGCAGTTCAATCTCGACGGGGCCGATGCGATCCGCAACGGCGAGTTCGTCCTCTTCACCTCCAAGGGGGCCAGCCGCTGGGATCTGGTGCGCGCCTCCTTCCGCCTCGCCATCGGCAAGGCGCAGAAGGGCGAGGAATTCGGCTTCGTCACCGGGCGCGAGATCACCCTGCATGCAGACAGGCCCAAAGCGCTGGTGGCCCGCGACGGCGAGAAGGAGCTGATGCAGACCCCGATCCGCTTCCGCCGCCGGTCCGAGCCGCTGCGCGTGATGGTCCCGGCGGAGAACGTCCCGGCGCGCGAAGAACCGGAGCTCGAAAGACCCGCGGACGCCACCCTCGGAAAGGCACTGCCGGCATGACCCGGATTATCCACCTGTCAGATCTGCACTTCGGCCGCACCGCGCCCGAGCTTCTCGACCCGCTGCTGCGGTCGGTGAACGGCGCCAAGCCCGATCTCGTGGCCGTCACCGGCGATTTCACCCAGCGCGCCCGCCGCAGCCAGTACCGCGACGCCCGCGCCTTCCTGCGCAAGCTGCAGGCGCCCTGGATGGCGGTGCCGGGCAACCACGACGTGTCTCTCGACAACCTTTGGCTGCGCTTCGTACGCCCCTACCGCCGCTACCGCCGCTTCATCACCGAAGAGATGATGCCGGTGAAGCACCTGCCGGGGTTGACCGTGGTCGGCTTCAACACCGTCGACCGCTTTCGCTGGCAGCGCGGCAAGATCCGTTGGCTGCAGATGCGTCATGCCTGCCGGGTCTTCGCAGAGAGCGAGGGGCTCAACGTGGTGCTCGCCCACCACCCCTTCGAACAGGACCCGGATGTCGAGAAATCGCTGATGCGCGATGCCGACCAGGCCATCGAGCGGCTGTCGGAATGCGGCGCCCATCTCGTGCTCTCGGGGCACCTGCACCGCTGGCGGACAGAGCCCTTCCTGTCGCGCAAGCACGGCGCGCAGGTGCTGCAAGTGCACGTGGGCACCGGGCTCTCGACCCGGCTGCGGGGACAGGAGAACGATTTCGCCATCCTCGATCTCGAAAGCCACAGCGCCAACATTTGCCGGATGATCGCCCGCGAGAACCATTTCGTCGAGGCCGAGCGGCGGCACTACACCTTTGGCGAGTCAGGCTGGGAACGCACGCCGGAATGGCCGCCGCGCACACCCCAGCAGGCGGAACCCGCCGCCGCGCGGGGCGTTGGCTCCAAGTGAGAGACATCAGTCCGCAAGGAGGCCGAGATGACAGCCGACAGCCGCGACGAGCGCGCGCATGACGTCGCCCATCCTCACGACACCCGCGCGGGCCCCGGCGACGCCGGGGCCACGGACCGCCCGGTCCAGCTTCCCGAGACGCCCGAAACCCGCCGCACGGGGCGTCGGGCCGTGCTTCTTTTCGTGGGGCTGGTCGTCGCCGCGATTGTGATCATCGCCATTTTCAACGGCGCAGTGACCGGCTGAGCCAAGGTCGCCTCAGATCACCCTCAGATCACACCGGTGATCATCAATGGCACCACCACCGCCGCCGCCAGCGTCACGCAGCCGATTGTGGCAAAGAGCCCGTCACGCACAAGAAGCGCCGTCGCAAAGCAAAGCACCGTCAGCCCGAGGATCGACGAGGAAAACGGCACCAGCTCGAGAAAGGGCATGGCAAGCCCGCAGAGCAGACACACCGCCTGAAGCAGCTTGCGCATCGGCCCGGCGGTCATCAGTCGCAACCGGCTGCGCGCGTGTCGGTCGAGCCAGTCGCCCAATCCCCGCAGCTTGCCCAGCCCATCGCGCGCCTTCGAGCCGTCGAAATTGCGTTTCATGAGGAAGTCCGGCAGCCAAAGGTGGCGGCGTGAGATCAGCATCTGCGCCGAGATGAACGCGATGAGCAACCCGCAGAAGGTCGAGAACAACGGGATCCCAGACAGCGGCGAGACGACAAGCAGCGCTGGCACCATCAGCGCGGGGATGAACGAGCTTTCGCCGAAGCTCTCCACCATGTCGCGCAGCGACACGCGCGGTCCCTGCGCGGCATCCTGCAGGCGGTCGACGATCTCGCCAACCGGACGATCGGTGGAGGACCCGGCGTCGGTCTCGGGCGCGGCGGCGCTGCTCATGCGGGGAGCTCCTTTGAGGCTGGCGAACTTTGGGCAAACGCGGGCGCCACTTTGACGGTTCCCTTCCGAGAGATCGAGAGGCGGCGCGGCCTGCGCCGCGCCGCTTCCGCAAGAGTTACAAACCCTGCCTCACTCCGCCGCATTGCGGCGCGGCAGCACCCAGTCGGGGCGCGGGAAGTGGCAGGTATAGCCGCCGGGATAGCGCACGAGGTAGTCCTGGTGTTCTGCCTCGGCTTCCCAGAAGTCGCCGACCGGCTCGACCTCGGTCACCACCTTGCCGGGCCAGATCCCCGAGGCGTCGACATCGGCGATCGTCTCCAGCGCCTCGGCCTTCTGCATCTCGTCGACGTAATAGATTGCCGAGCGGTAGCTCATGCCAAGGTCATTCCCCTGCCGGTTGAGCGTGGTCGGATCGTGGATCTGGAAGAAGAACTCGAGGATCCGCCGGTAGCTGATCTTTTCGGGATCGAAGAGAATTTCGATGCCCTCGGCATGGGTGCCGTGGTTGCGATAGGTGGCGTTGGGCACATCGCCGCCGGTATAGCCGACGCGGGTGGCCTCGACCCCGGGCAGCTTGCGGATCAGATCCTGCATGCCCCAGAAACAGCCGCCTGCGAGAACTGCGCGTTCAGTGCTCATGCCACGTCCTCCACTTGATCAAGGTAGGCGCCGTATCCCTCGGCCTCCATGTCCTCGCGCGGCACGAAGCGCAGCGAGGCGGAGTTGATGCAGTAGCGCAGCCCGCCACGGTCCACTGGCCCGTCCGGGAACACGTGTCCCAGATGCGAGTCGCCATGCGCCGAGCGCACCTCGGTGCGGATCATGCCGTGGGTGGTGTCGCGCAGCTCGGCGACATGGGCGGGCTCGATGGGCTTGGTGAAGCTCGGCCAGCCGCAGCCGCTCTCGTATTTGTCGGACGACGCGAAGAGCGGCTCGCCTGAAACGATGTCCACGTAGATGCCGGGCGCCTTGTTGTCGAGATACTTGCCGGTGCCCGGCCGCTCGGTGCCATTCTCCTGCGTGACGCGGTACTGCTCGGCGTCGAGCGCCGCGATCACGTCGGGATTGCGTTCGTATGTCGCCATGGAATCCTCCGGTCTTTGGTCTTGGCCCTAAGATGGGGTCCCGCGGCGGCAATGCAAAGCCCCCTTCGCAAGCGGCGCGCCGCCACCTGCGCCCACCCAGAGGGCGGCCCGCCGCCAAAACTCGCCGTGCCCCCGGAACCGGCGGACCACCGCCAGCCCGCAAAGGCCATTTCCGGCAAGTCCATGCCGCTTTCACACGCGCGCGTCACCTTCCGGCGACCGCGGGATCCGAAAGCCGCTTCCGCGCATTGTCTCGATGACCGGCACGAGATGCGTACCGGAGTCACCGACCAAGAATGCAAGGAAGACCCAAGATGACCCTCCGTTCCACCACCAAACTCGGCCTTGCCGTTCTCACCGCCGCCTCGCTGTCCGTCGCGGCCCATGCGCAGACCACCACCGCGGACCCCGCCACGCAGGAGCAGGCGCCGCTTCAGTCCTCCGAGATGACCGACACCACCGGTGCCACCGGCTCGGGCGTGACCGACACCATGGCAGTTTCGCCGCAAACCGCCGACGCGCTGCGCGCCGACGTGCCGCAGAGCTACGGGCAGGTGATTTCCTCGCTGCACAACGCCGACCTTTCCATGGCCGACCCGGAAACCGTGGTCGAAGCCTCGAAGGTCGAGATCCTGCCGCTTAGCGGGCTGAAGGGGCAGGCAAACGAGAGCGCGGACGCTCTCGATGACGCACTG
This sequence comes from Salipiger sp. PrR007, assembly GCF_010499845.1. Classification (NCBI taxonomy): domain Bacteria; kingdom Pseudomonadati; phylum Pseudomonadota; class Alphaproteobacteria; order Rhodobacterales; family Roseobacteraceae; genus Salipiger; species Salipiger sp. PrR007. Next base: position 78,612 of record NZ_JAAGOZ010000012.1, read on the forward strand.
AAGGCCGCCGCGCCGGAGCTCGACGCGCTGCGCGGGCTGCTCTCGGAGAATGACGCGCTGACGGCCGAACTGACGGATCAGGGCTACGACGCCGACGACGTGATCGGTGTCTATGCCGCGCAAGACCACATCAAGCTGCTGGTCGACGACCGCAGCTGACCCGATCCGCGCCCGCGCGGCGCGGTCCGGGGCTTGCCTCGTGGCCCCGGAAGCCCCCTGTGTTCTCCAGCGCAGGGGGCGTTTGCACGGCTCTGGCCCTGCGGCGTGCACGCTCAGGTCGCATCAATGATCACGACACACGCACTTGGCGAACACCCGCTATCCCATTCGCGTGATTTTGCTTGCAGGCTGCCCCTGCCCCGCCCATCTTTACAGCAGGAGGCACGTACTCCTGTCAGAACCTCCTGGATCCCAGGAACCCTCGTGAGCGTCGGTGCCATCCCTCGGCATCGGCGCTTTTTCCTGTGTCCCCGCGGGGACATTTTTCCTGTGTCCCCCCGGGGACAGCGGATCGCGACCGCAGCCGTCCCCGCGGGGACAGAGCCAATCCTCAGCCCGCCGCCCCTTCGGCCTCGGCCAGCCGCGCGACCGCCCATCGCGCCGCGTCGCGTACCGTCTCGTCGGCATCCTCGCACAGGCCCTGCGCCGCTTCCCGCAGATCCGCTCGCCCCGAGTTGCCGATGGCGTAGAGCACGTTGCGCACAAAACGGTTGCGCCCGATGCGCTTGATCGGAGAGCCCGAGAAGCGCGCCCGGAAGCCCGCATCATCCAGCGCCGCCAGCTCGGCCAGCGGCGGCGAGAGCAGATCCTCGCGGGCATGGTATTTCACTTCCGAGGCGACTTCGGCGAACTTGTTCCACGGACAGGCCGCGAGGCAGTCGTCGCAGCCGTAAATGCGGTTGCCGAGCAGCCCCCGCAGCTCTTCGTCCACCGGCCCCGCGTGTTCGATTGTCAGATAGGAAATGCAGCGCCGCGCATCGAGCCGGTAGGGCGCCGGGAAGGCCGCCGTGGGGCAGGCGTCGAGGCAGGCCCGGCAAGAGCCGCAATGGTCGCGCTCGGCCGCATCGACCGGCAGCTCCAGCGTGGTGAAGATCGCCCCAAGAAAGAACCACGATCCCAGCTCGCGGCTGACCAGATTGGTGTGCTTGCCCTGCCAGCCCAGCCCCGCCGCCTGTCCCAGCGGTTTCTCCATCACAGGCGCGGTGTCGACAAAGACCTTGATCTGCGGCGGCTCGGCCCCTGCCTCGCGGCCAGCGGCATCGATCAGCCAGCGCCCGAGCCGCTTGAGCTTCTTTTTCACCACGTCGTGGTAGTCGCGGTTCTGTGCGTAGACCGAGATCGCCGCGCGGTCCTGTTGCGTCAGCACCGTTCGGGGGTCGTGCTCGGGGCCGTAGTTCTCGGCTAGCATGATCACCGAGCGCGCCTCGGGCCAGAGCGCCGCCGGGTTGCCGCGCCAATGGGTGCGCTCGGCCATCCAGCCCATCTGCCCATGGTACCCCGCCTCGAGAAAGGCCGCCAGCCGCTCGGCCAGCTGCGGCACGTCGCCGGGGCGGCAGATGCGGCAGGCCGCAAAGCCCACCTCTGCCGCCTCGCCCACCAACCGTGCCTTCAGATCGTCCATGAAACCCCTTTCCTCTGGACCCCAGACATCGGAACGGGACGCGGCCCAGTCAATGGCTTTCGCGCCCCCGCCCGGAAGGACGCTGCGCAAGATACGACAAGGCCGGCCCCGGAACCCCGCGACCGGCCCTTTCTTCCAGGGAGACACACCCCGGGGATGCCGTCACCGTAAGCCGAGCGGGGGGCAGCGCCCCCACCCGTTTCAGGCAGTCCGGCGCTCAGCCCTTCGCAACCACGCCATAGATCTGCGCGATGCGCGCGACCGCCGCCTCGGGGGACAGCTCCTCGCTCTCGCCGGTGCGGCGCGAGGTCAGTTCGACCACGCCGTTCTTCAGCCCGCGCGGGCCGACGGTGATGCGCCACGGCAGGCCGATCAGATCCATCGTGGCGAACTTGCCACCGGCGCGCTCGTTGCGGTCGTCGTAGAGCGGCTCGAGTCCGAGCGCGGTCAGCGACGTGTAGAGCGCCTCGCAGGCGGCATCCGCCTCGTCGTCGCCCTGCTTGAGGTTGACGATGCCGCAATGGAAGGGCGTGACACCCTCGGGCCAGATGATGCCCTTGTCGTCATGGCTGGCCTCGATGATCGCGCCCAGCAGGCGCGACACGCCGATGCCGTGCGAGCCCATGTGCACCGGCACCTTGTTGCCCTCGTTGTCGACGACGGTGGCGCCCATCGGCTCGGAGTACTTGGTGCCGAAGTAGAAGATCTGGCCGACCTCGATGCCGCGCGCGGTGCGGCGGCGTTCCTCGGGGACTTCGGCGAAGAGCGCCTCGTCGTGGGTCTCGTCGGTGCGGGCGTAGCGCGAGGTGAACTCCTCGAGCACGGCCTGACACTGCTCGACCGAGTCATAGTCGATCTCGCGGTCGCCGAACTTCAGCTCGGTGATCTGGCTGTCGTAGAAGACCTCGGACTCGCCGGTCTCGGCCAGCACGAGGAACTCGTGCGTGTCATCGCCACCGATCGGTCCGCTGTCGGCGCGCATCGGGATTGCCTGCAGGCCCATGCGCTCGTAGGTGCGCAGGTAGCTGACGAGGTGGCGGTTGTAGGCGTGCAGCGCGTCTTCCTTGGTCAGGTCGAAATTGTAGCCGTCCTTCATGTAGAATTCGCGGCCGCGCATCACGCCGAAGCGGGGGCGGATCTCGTCGCGGAACTTCCACTGGATCTGGTACAGCGTCAGCGGCAGGTCCTTGTAACTTCCGACGTGGCTGCGGAAGATGTCGGTGATCAGCTCTTCGGCGGTGGGCGTGAACAGCATGTCGCGGTCATGCCGGTCGCGAATGCGCAGCATTTCCTCGCCGTAGTCGTCGTAGCGACCCGATTCACGCCAGAGGTCCGCCGACTGGATCGTCGGCATCAGCATCGGGATATGGCCCGCGCGCTTCTGCTCCTCGTGGATGATGTCCTCGATCTTGCGCAGCACCTTGAAGCCCAGCGGCAGCCAGGAATAGATCCCCGCGCTCGATTGCTTGATCATGCCGGCGCGCAGCATGTAGCGGTGCGACACGATCTGCGCCTCGGACGGCGTTTCTTTCAGAACGGGCAGGAAATAACGGCTCAGACGCATGCGGGCCTCCCGGAAATTGGCGTTTGGACCGGGTTAGGCGAAGCCCGCGCCAAGGGCAAGTGCCCGCGCGGGGGGCTGGGCCGCGCCGGGCCCGTCGGACGATGCGGAAAGCGCCTCTCCCGCGGGGCCCGCGCGCGGACCCATCAGCCCTCGGGCCGGGCGCGCCGGCGGCTTCGCACAGGCACCGAGCGGCGATCCTGCCTGAACCTGCCGCAACAGCCTCTCGGACTTGAAAAAATGCCGCGGAGCGGCGATCAAGGATACACCGCAAGGAAAGGATTCCCATGGCGCTGCCCGTCCGCGATCAGATGAAGTACTGGGGCGTGGCCGCCATCGTCTTTGCCGTGGTGCTCTGGTACCTCGGCAATGTGCTGCTGCCGTTCATCCTCGGCGGGGCGATTGCCTATTTCCTCGATCCCGTCGCCGACCGGCTCGAGAGGCTGGGGCTGAGCCGTGCCATGGCGACGCTGGTGATCACCCTTTGCGCGATTCTGATCTTTGTCATTCTCGCGCTCGCGGTGATCCCGACGCTGGTACGCCAGGCCGCCGACCTGATCGAGACCGCGCCGCAGCTGTTCCGCGACCTGCGCGACTTCATCGGCGTGCACTTCCCGACGCTGGTCGACGAGGGCAGCCCGATGCGCGAAGCGATCGGCACGGTGGGCGACACGGTCAAGGAGCGCGGGGCGGAATTGCTGAACACCGCGCTCAGTTCGGCGATGTCGGTGATCAACATCCTGATGCTTTTCGTCATCGTGCCGGTGGTGGCGGTCTACCTGCTGCTCGACTGGGATCGCATGGTGGCGCGCATCGACGAGCTGCTGCCGCGCGATCACGCGCCGGTGGTGCGCCATCTCGCCCGCGAGATCGACGCCACGCTCGCCGGTTTCGTGCGCGGCATGGGCTCGGTCTGCCTGATCCTCGGCTGCTACTACGCCATCGCGCTGGCACTGGTGGGGCTGAACTTCGGCCTCGTCGTCGGCGTGGTCGCGGGCTTGCTGACCTTCATCCCTTATGTCGGCGCGATCATCGGCGGCGCGCTGGCCATCGGGCTGGCGCTCTTCCAGTTCTGGGGGGAATGGTACTGGATCGCCGCGGTGGCGGGGATCTTCTTCCTCGGCCAGTTCCTCGAGGGCAATTTCCTGACCCCGAAACTGGTGGGCAGCTCGATCGGGCTCCACCCGGTCTGGCTGATCTTCGCGCTCTCGGTCTTCGGCACGCTCTTTGGCTTCGTCGGCATGCTGGTTGCCGTGCCGCTCGCCGCCGCGCTGGGGGTGATCATGCGCTTCGTGATCGACCAGTACAAGGAAAGCCAGCTTTACCGCGGGCTCGAGACCGAGGGCTACCGAAAAGGCCGCGTGGCGACGGACCCCGAGGCCCGGTGAGCATGGCCCGGCAGCTTGCCTTGCCCCTGCCGGTCCGCGCCGCGCTGGGGCGCGAGGACTATTTCGTCTCTTCCTCCAACAGCCTCGCCGTGGCGCTGCTCGACGGCTGGCAGGGCTGGCCCGCGGGCAAGCTGCTGCTGGTCGGCCCCGCGGGCTCGGGCAAGACCCATCTTGCGCATGTCTGGGCCGCCGAGAGCGGCGCGAGGATCCTGCCTGCCACCGCCCTGCCCGGCCTGCCGATCCTTGAGCTCGCCGCCAGGCCGATCTGCGTCGAGGACGTGCCGCGGATCGCCGGGAACCGCGCCGCCGAGGAGGCGCTCTTTCATCTGCACAACCTCTCGCTGGCGCAGGGCCAGCCGCTGCTGTTGAGTGCCGAGACCGCGCCGCGGCACTGGCCGCTGGGGCTGGCGGATCTCAAGTCGCGCATGGAGGCCACCCAGACCGCCACCCTGCGCGAGCCCGACGACGCGCTGCTGGCAGCGGTGCTGGCCAAGCTGCTGGCCGACCGGCACTGCATCCCGGCCCCCGATGTGATCCCCTACCTGCTGCGCCAGATGCCGCGCAGCTTCGCCATGGCACAGCGCGTCGCCGCCGAGCTTGATGCCCGGGCCCTCGGCCGCGCCAAGGGCATCACCCGGGCCCTGGCGCGCGACGTCTTGCTCTCTCTCGCGCGCCGAAGCTAGAGGAGCTTGCGCCGCCCGCGCCGGTCGGTCATCCTTGCCCTTTCATCAAGTTGTTGCAATTTGTGACGCATATGCCCCCCATGACCATCGCCGATTTTCTCAAAGCCCCGATCCCCGAGCCCCTGAAGCTGCCCGACATCGACCTGTCCGGGCCGGGCCGTTTCTTCAACCGCGAGCTCAGCTGGCTTGGCTTCAACTGGCGGGTGCTGGAAGAGGCCGAGAACACCAAGGTGCCGCTGCTGGAGCGGCTGCGCTTCCTGTCGATCTCGGCGACCAACCTCGACGAGTTCTACACGGTGCGCGTCGCCGGCCTGCGCGAGCTCGCCCATGCGGGCAACACCACGCCGGCGGCGGACGGGCTGACCCCGGCCGAGCAACTGGTGCTCATCGACCAGGACGCGCGCGAGCTCATGGCGCAGCAACAGCGGGTGCTCGGCGCCTTGCAACTCGAGCTGGAAGCGGCGGGCATCAGCCTCGTGCTGCGCGAAGACCTGCAGCCCGAGGACCTCGAGTTCCTGCAGAGGCAATTCCTCGAGCAGGTCTTCCCGGTGCTCTCGCCGCTGGCCATCGACCCGGCGCACCCCTTCCCCTTCATCGCCAACATGGGCTACTGCCTCGCGCTCGAACTCGAGCGCAAGCGCGACCGCCGTACCCGGCAGGCGCTGCTGCCGATCCCGCATCAGATCTCCCGTTTCATCGACCTGCCCGCAGGCGAGGGTGCAAAGCGCTTCATCTTCCTCGAAGACGTGCTGCTGCTGCACATCGAAAGCCTCTTCCCGGGCTACCGGGTGAAGGACCACTTCGGCTTCCGCGTGCTGCGCGACAGCGACATCGAGGTCGAGGAAGAGGCCGAAGATCTGGTGCGCGAGTTCGAGGTGGCGCTGAAGCGCCGCCGGCGCGGCGAGGTGGTCCGGCTGACGATCACCGCCGGCGCGCCCAAGCAGCTGCGCAGCATCGTCATGCGTGAGCTGCTGGTCGGCGAGGACGAGGTGATCGAGCTCGACGGGATGATCGGCATGGCCGACCTCAAGGAGTTGGTGCTCGACGACCGCCCGGACCTCTTGTGGCCCAGCTTCACCCCGCGGGTGCCCGAACGGGTGCAGGACCACGAAGGCAACATGTTCGAGGCGATCAAGCAGAAGGACATGCTGCTGCACCATCCCTACGAGACCTTCGACATGGTGGTGCGCTTCCTGAGCCAGGCGGCGCTCGATCCCGACGTGGTGGCGATCAAGCAGACGCTCTACCGCACCTCGCGCAACTCGCCCATCGTGGAAGCGCTTTGCGAGGCGGCCGAGGACGGCAAGTCGGTGACCGCGCTGGTGGAACTGAAGGCGCGCTTCGACGAGGCCGCCAACATTCGTCAGTCGCGGCGGTTGGAGCGTTCGGGCGCCCATGTCGTCTATGGCTTCCTTGACTGGAAGACCCACGCCAAGATCTCGAGCGTTGTGCGCCGCGAGGGCGACAGGCTGGTGACCTACACCCACTGGGGCACCGGCAACTACCACCCGATTACCGCCAAGATCTACACCGATCTGAGCTTCTTCACCTGCGACGCGGCGCTTGGTCGGGATGCGTCGAAGATCTTCAACTACCTGTCGGGCTACGCCATGCCCGAGGGGCTCGAGAACCTGGTCATCTCGCCGCACACGCTCAAGCCCCGCATGCTCGAGCTGATCGAGGCCGAGGCCGAACACGCCCGGGCGGGCCGCCCGGCGCAGATCTGGCTGAAGATGAACTCGCTGATCGAGCCGGACATGATCGACGCGCTCTATGCCGCCGGCCAGGCGGGGGTGAAGATCGACTGCGTGATCCGCGGAATCTGCGGGCTGCGGCCGGGGGTCAAGGGCCTGTCCGAGACCATCCGCGTCAAGAGCATCGTCGGCCGTTTCCTGGAACACTCGCGCATCGCCTGTTTCGGCAATGGCCACGGGCTGCCGCACAGCAAGTCGCGGGTGCTCATCTCTTCGGCGGACTGGATGGGACGCAACCTCAACCGCCGCATCGAGACCGGGGTCGAGATCATGAACCCCACGGTGAAGGCGCAGATCGTCAGCCAGATCATGGCGGCGAACCTCGCCGACACGGCGCAGAGCTGGGTGATGGAACCCTCTGGCAAGTTCACCCGGCACCCGGTCCCGGAGGGAGAATTCTCGTTCAACTGCCATCGCTTCTTCATGGAGAATCCCTCGCTCTCGGGCCGCGGTTCGGCCGGGGCCAAGGACGTGCCCAAGCTCACCCACGCAGGTGACTGAGCGCGGAGGCCTCGGGCGGGCATCGTTTCGGCAACACGACAGCAGGGCGCGCGCCGCCCCTCCTTCTCTTTTCTGAATACGCCCCTGCGGCGCGCAGGTGCCGCAGGGGCGGAGCCCCCGCTCCATCGCTTGCTGCGCGCGCGCAGCGCCCTAGGCTCTTTTGCGCCCCGGGCTCTCCATGCTAGAGGGTAGGGCGAGACCAATGCCGGAGGAGCAGATGGACGGTAACGGCGACTCCAGCCACGGCGATGCGGGCCTATTCGGGCGGCCGCTGTTCGAAGATCCCCGCGCGCGGCGCCTGTCGAAGGTCGGCGTGGTGGACATCGGGTCGAACTCGGTGCGGCTCGTGGTTTTCGACGGCGCGGCGCGCAGCCCTGCGTATTTCTATAACGAAAAGATCATGTGCGGCCTCGGCGCCGGCATGTCCGAGACCGGACGGCTGAACCCCGAGGGCAAGGCACGCGCGCTGGCGGCGCTGCAGCGCTTCCAGACGCTGGCCCGAGGCATGGAGCTGCCGCCGCTCACCGCCGTGGCCACCGCCGCCATGCGCGAGGCCGAGGACGGTCCTGCCTTCCGCGCCGAGATCGAGCAGGCGACCGGTCTGAAGATCTGGGTGATCGACGGCGACGAGGAGGCGCGGCTGTCGGCGCAGGGCGTGCTGCTCGGCTGGCCGGGCGCGAACGGGCTGGTCAGCGACATCGGCGGCTCGTCTATGGAACTCGCCGAGATTCGCGGCGGGCAGATCGGCAAGCGCGCGACCTCGGAACTGGGGCCGCTGAAGTTCAAGGACCTCGAGGGTGGCAAGAAGGCCCGCGAGAAGTACATCGCCAAGGCGATCGCCGGGCTCGCCGAGCGCATGGGCACCGAGCCGTCGCCACTGTTCCTCGTTGGCGGGTCGTGGCGCGCCATCGCGCGCATCGACATGGAGCGGCTCGGCTATCCGCTGCACGTGCTGCACGAGTACCGGATGACGGTGGAGTCGGCGGAGGAGACGCTCAAATTCATCGAGGACGCCGATCTCGACGCGCTGCGCTCGGCCTGCGGCATTTCCTCGGCGCGGATGAGCCTTGTGCCCTATGCCGCCGAAGTGCTGGCCGAGTTGCTGAAGGTCTTCAAGCCGACCGGCATCGCGATCTCGAGCTACGGCATCCGCGAGGGGCTGCTCTACGAGCAGATGCCGCAGATGTTGCGCGACCGCGACCCGCTGATCGAGGCCTGCCGCTTCGCCGAGGCCAAGGACGCCCGCCTGCCCGGCTTCGGCAAGAAGCTGTTCCGCTTCGTGCTGCCGCTCTTCCCGGACGCCTCGGAGGCCACGCTGCGCATCGTCAAGGCGGCCTGCCTGCTGCATGACGTGAGCTGGCGCGCCCATCCCGACTATCGGGCCGAGACCTGTTTCGACAATGCCACCCGCGCGAACTTGGGCGGGCTCGACCACCCCGAGCGGGTCTATCTCGGCCTCGCCCTGCTGCACCGCTACCGCAACAAGCGCGAGGGCACCCGGTTCGAGGATTTCTACGCGCTTCTCGACAAGGAGCGCACGCAGGAGGCCGAGATTCTCGGCAAGGCGATGCGCTTCGGCTCGATGCTCTGGATGTCGGATGTCAGCAACGAGGACGGCGCGCAGTTCGACTGGGAGCCCGAAGAGCGTCGCCTGAGGCTGCGACTGACCCGCGAGGTGGCGCCGCTCTACGGCGAGGTGGCCGAGGCGCGGCTCCTGTCGCTCGCCAAGGCGCTCTCGGCCAAGGCGCTGGTACTGGAGATCGACGGCGCGCCGCGCGAGCTGCTCTGACTCAGAGCTCGATCTCGCCGGACGGCCCGTGCTCGGGCATCTCCGGTGCCGCCTCGGGTGCGTCGGGGTCGAGCTTCTCGCGGCGGCGGATCAGGATATCGCCATTGGGCAGCATCTCGGGCGCCTCGTAGAGCGTCCAGTCCTCGACCTGCTCCGAGAGCTGCGCCATGGCGGGCCCCATCTCGTCGACGAAGCTCTGCAGGGCCGGCCCCATGCGGTCGGCCAGCCCCTTGAGATCCTGCAGCGCCGGGTCGAGTTCGTCGCGCAGGCCGCGCAAGAACATGTCGGCGCCGCGCTGCATCAGGCCGGGGCCGTCGTCCGGCGCGTCCTCCGTCTCTCCGAGGGGGGCCGCCTCCTGTGCGAAGGCGGGCGGGGTAAGCGGCGCAAGAGGCGCCGCAAGGAAGCATGCCGCTAGGGCAAAAGGGAAAATCCGGCTCATTGCGGAACTATAGGCGGCTTGTGCGAGTCGCGACAGAGAAACCCCGGCACCCCGGTCAGACGGCAAGATCCAGCGTGACCGGAAAATGGTCAGATGCGGTCAGCAGCGCCGCGCAAAGCTCGGGCGCCTGCCAGCAATGGGCGTCCTCGAAGGGGTGCCAGATCCGCCACTCGCGCGCCACCTCGCGCAGATCGCGCGAGACCATGACGTAGTCGAGCAGAGCCTGCAGGTAGCGTTTCTCGGGCGCGATGTAGAAGCGCGCGGTACTGGGATGCGGCCGAAGCTTGCCCCTCAGCGCCTGCGCCGCGTGGGGATCGTAGAGTGCCCCGTCGCCTTCGCCGAGAATGATCTCGACCGAGCTATGGCCGAAAAGCGCCTCGTATTCATCAAGACCCGGGCCGTCGTTGAGATCCCCCATGACGATGACGCTCTCGCCCTGCTCGAGCAGCGCGTCGACCCGCCGCCGCAACCACATCGCCTCGGTCAGCTGCTTGCGCCGATTGGCGATGGAGGTGCGCATGATCTGGTCTTCGCCCTTGGCGCCATGCGGCGCCTTGGATTTCAGATGCGCGCCGATCAGGCGCAGCACCCTGCCCCCGGCCGTGGTCAGCTCGACCTCGAGCGGCGGCTTTGAGAAGGCCACGACGTCCTCGGTGTCGTCGAAGTCCAGATCGATGCGGAACTCGCCGTCGAAGCGCGGCGCCCGGTCACTTTGCCCCGGCACGTGCTGTACGCGCATCTTGTCCGGGTCATAGAGCAGCGCGATCTCCTGATGGGTGTCGTTAACGAAGCCGACCAGCACCTCGCGCGTGCGCAGGTCGAAGGCGCTGGCGAAGTTGCGAAGGGCGCGGCGGGTGTCGCGGCGGGTGCCGGTGTCGGGCGCCTCGATGATCATCACCGCATCGGCGTCCATGGCCGTGAAGACCATCCCCAGTGCCTCGGCCTGATCGGCCCGGGTGATGTCACGCCGCCCGGACCAGTGCTCGTCGATCAGCAGCTCGCCGCGATCGCTGAAGAGGTCATCGAACCATTCGACGTTGTATGTGGCAAGGCGCATGGCCTCAGACCTGTTCGCGGGCCGAGATCTCTTCCCATGCCTGGTTGATGGCGATGAGCCGCTTTTCCGAGAGCTTGATCGCCTCTTCCGGAAGGCCGCGGGCGCACATCACGTCGGGGTGGCTTTCCCGCACGAGCTGGCGCCAGTGCTTGCGGATGTCCTTGATCGGCATCTCGGGGCTGACGCCAAGCACGGTGAAGGGATCCGGCGCGCAATCCGGAACGAAGCGCGCGCGCAGCGCCCGGAAGGTGGCGTCGGGCATCTCGAAGATCTCGGCGACCCGCTCGAGGAAGGCATTCTCGGCCGTGTGGTAGTTGCCATCGGCCATGGCGATGTAGAAGAGTCCCTCCAGCAGGTCCGAAAGCTGCTGCGCATTGCCATCGAACATGCGCCGAATGCGGCGCGCGTATTCCTCGAATCCAGCCACGTCCTGACGGGCGAGGTTGAACACCCGCGCCGCTGCGCCCTCGTCCTCGGGCGCGATGGTGAAGATCTCGCGGAAGGCAGCGACCTCGTTGCGGGTCACCTGCCCGTCGGCCTTGGCCATCTTAGCGGAAAGCGCGATGACGGCGATGGTGAAGGCGACACTGCGCTCGGGCGGCTGGCGCAGACGCTCGAAGACGGCGGCAAGCCCCTCGCCCTTGGCAAGGGCGGCGATGGCTTCGGAGATGCGGGTCCAGATCGACATGCGCCCAGTTTACGCGGCAATGCGGCAACTGTCAGTGCGACAATGAGGGGTCACGAAAATTCTATGGCGTTTCAGCGCATCTCGGCGGTGCCGCCCGTCAGAGGAACTTCTGCATGAGCACAAGATCCATCCAGCGTCCGAACTTGAAGCCAACCTCGGGCAGGCGGGCGATTTGCTTGAAGCCGAGCGCGGCGTGAAAGGCGATGCCCGCCGGGTTTTCGCCCGAGACCCCGGCAAAGAGGCTGTGCGCGCCCCGCGCCCGCGCCTCGTCCATCAGCGCCTCCATCAGCGCCCGCCCGACGCCCCGCCCGCGCGCTGCGGGGCCGAGGATCACCGTGTGCTCGAACGTCCGGGCGTAACCCGGGCCGCCGCGGAACTGGAAAAAGGTGGCAAAGCCGAGCACCAGCCCCCCCTCCTCCTCGGCGACGACGAAGGCCGGGCCGCGTGCGGCGAAATCAGCCTGAAGCCCCTCGGGGCTCTTGCGCAGATTGGTGAAGGTGGCGGCGCTCTCGTCGATGATCGGGTTCCAGATCGCCGCGACGGCGTCGGCGTCCCCCGCGGTCGCAGGACGGATGATCACTGCAGCACCCGGCGCCCCGACGGTGTGGCGAAAGCGGCGCGCAGGGCAGGCTTTGCCTCGACCGCGAAACCAACCTGCGGGCTCATCAGTACCGAGCCGATCAGCGCCTGCATCTCGTCGGCCTGCGGGTGCGCCACGGTGAGCTGCTCGAGCCGCACGCCGGCACCGTCAAGCGACACGCCTGGCGGCACCGGGCTTTCCCATTCGATCAGCGCCGGGAAGAGCCCGTCGTAGGGCAGCATCCCGTCGCGGGGCACAGAGATCTTCCAGCTTAGCGACCCGCGGGTGACGGCGACCGCCTCTCCGGCCATGGGAAAGCGCGCCAGCGCCGCGTCGATGTCGGGCACCCGGCAAATCCATTTGTCGAGCCGTGCGGGGCCAGAGAAGTGATCGAGGCCGAACCAACGCGCCCGCCCCGGCGCGGGCGCCGAGGGGTCGACCGCGATGGCCTCGAGGTAGAGCTCGTCTTCCAGCCCGATCAGGAAGTTGTGGGTGCCGAAGTCGGGATGCGCCCCGCCCGGCGACAGCGGCTGGCCAAGCCCGCTTTCGGCATGGCTCACCGCCTCTGCCAGCGTCTCGCCGAGAACCGCCAGGTGATCAAGCTCGAGCATCATCCCTCCGATGTGATTGCATCGCATCACGATAGCCGGGGGCGCGGGGCGCGCAATGGTGAAATGGTCCCTTTGCTGCGCGGCAGCATGGTCAAGGGCGTCTGATGGTGGTCAATCGCGCATGCCGCCGTTAGGGTGCCGCGCAAATGCCCGGCAGCGACGACCGGGCCCCGAGGCAAGGACAGTCCCGATGAAAACCCGCACGCTCCTCCTGATGCTCGCCGCAACGCTTGGTCTCGCGGCCTGCGGGGTGCCTTTCGTGCCGTTCATCTGAGCACGGAGCCGCCGCCCGTCGTACGCGCGGGCGGCGAGAGGGCTCACGCAGTCTGCGTGAGCCGCCCCCTGTCATTCCGCCGCGCGGGGCGCTCCGATGAGGCCGAGGATCTCCTTGGCCGCCGAGGGGATATTGGTGCCCGGTCCGAAGATCGCCTTGACCCCGGCCTTGTAGAGGAAGTCGTAGTCCTGGTGCGGGATCACGCCGCCGCAGATCACGATGATGTCCTCGGCGCCCTGATCCTTCAGCGCCTGCACCAGCTGCGGGGCGAGCGTCTTATGGCCCGCAGCCTGCGACGAGATGCCGACGATGTGCACATCGTTGTCGATGGCGTCCTGCGCCGCCTCTTCCGGGGTCTGGAAGAGCGGGCCGACGTCGACGTCGAAGCCGATGTCGGCAAAGGCGGTGGCGATGACCTTGGCGCCGCGGTCGTGCCCGTCCTGCCCCATCTTCACCACCAGCATCCGCGGGCGGCGGCCTTCCGCCTCGGCGAAGCTCTCAACATCGCGCTGGATCTGGGCAAAGCCCTCGTCGCCCTCGTAGGCCGCGCCATAGACCCCGGCGAGGGTCTTAACCTCGGCGCGGTGACGTCCGAATTCCTTTTCCATGGCCATGGAAATCTCTCCGACAGAGGCCCGCGCACGGGCGGCTTCGACCGCGGCTTCCAAAAGGTTGCCGCCCTCCTTCGCGCGCCGCTCGAGCTCGGCCAGCGCGGCGTCGCATTTCGCCTGATCGCGGGTGGCGCGGACATGCTCCAGCCTGGCGACTTGGCTCTCGCGCACCTTGGCATTGTCGATGTCGAGAATGTCGATCGGGTCTTCCTTGTCCTTGCGGTACTTGTTGACCCCGACGATCACTTCTTCGCCGCGGTCGATCTGCGCCTGACGGCGCGCGGCGGTCTCCTCGATGCGCAGCTTGGGCATGCCCGAGGCCACGGCCTTGGTCATGCCGCCCATCTCCTCGACTTCCTCGATCAGCGCCCAGGCTTTCTCGATCAGCTCGTTGGTGAGGCTTTCCACGTAGTATGAGCCCGCCAGCGGATCGACGACATTGGTCACCCCGGTCTCTTCTTGGAGGATGAGCTGGGTGTTGCGCGCGATCCGGGCCGAGAACTCGGTGGGAAGCGCGATCGCCTCGTCGAGCGCGTTGGTGTGCAGCGACTGGGTGCCGCCCAGAACCGCGCTCATCGCCTCGTAGGCGGTGCGGATGACGTTGTTGTAGGGGTCCTGCTCCTGCAAGCTGACACCCGAGGTCTGGCAATGGGTGCGCAGCATCTTCGAGCGGTCGGACTTGGCGCCGAACTCGGTCATGATGCGGTGCCAGAGCGTGCGCGCAGCGCGCAGCTTGGCCGCCTCCATGAAGAAGTTCATGCCGATGGCGAAGAAGAACGACAGCCGCCCTGCAAACTTGTCGACATCCATCCCGGCATTGATCGCGGCGCGCACGTATTCGCGCCCGTCGGCGAGCGTGTAGGCCAGCTCCTGCACGAGGTTCGCGCCAGCCTCCTGCATGTGGTAGCCGGAGATCGAGATCGAGTTGAATTTCGGCATCTCGTTCGAGGTGTACTCGATGATGTCCGAGATGATCCGCATCGAGGGCTCGGGCGGGTAGATGTAGGTGTTGCGGACCATGAACTCCTTGAGGATGTCGTTCTGGATGGTCCCCGAGAGCACGGAGCGGTCGTGGCCCTGCTCTTCGCCGACGACGATGAAGCTGGCGAGGATCGGGATCACCGCGCCGTTCATCGTCATCGAGACGGAAATCTTGTCGAGCGGGATGCCGTCGAAGAGGATCTTCATGTCCTCGACGCTGTCGATGGCAACGCCCGCCTTGCCCACATCGCCGACCACCCGCGCGTGGTCGCTGTCATAGCCGCGGTGAGTGGCGAGGTCGAAGGCGACCGAAACCCCCTGCTGCCCCGCCGCCAGCGCCTTGCGGTAAAAGGCGTTCGACTCCTCGGCGGTCGAGAAGCCCGCGTATTGCCGGATGGTCCAGGGACGGCCCGCGTACATGGTCGCCTTCACCCCGCGGGTGAACGGACCGAAGCCCGGCAGCGTGCCCATGTGTGGCAGATCCGCCGTGTCTTCGGCGGTATAGAGCGGCTGCACGTCGATGCCTTCGAGCGTGTGCCAGGTCAGATCGTCCAGCGGACGCCCTCTCAGTTCCTTCTCCGCGAGCTGGCGCCAATCGTCCTTCTTCGCCGTCATCGTCTCGTCCTCTCTCCTAGCGGGCGTCGGGCCGGGCGGTCCCGGCGCGCGCAGCACCCCTTCGTTCACGCGCGAGCTGCCGCGGTCAGGCGGCGGCTAATTTTTTCGTCACCCAAGCAGGCAGGGCCTGTGCAGTGGCGCCCCGCTTGCCTATATCTTGTTGCATGACACGCCGTATTGCCCTTGTCCTGCTTGCCTTTCTGACGCTCACCGCGGGACTCGGCGCGGCGCAGAGCGCGGAAACGCCGAGCCTCGACGAGTCGATCCGCCCGGCGGGCGAGACCACGCTCGACGAGTTTCTCTGGCTCAAGCGGCCCCTTCTGGTCTTTGCCGACAACCCCAGCGATCCGCGATACGTGCAGCAGATGCAGCTGATCACCGAGCGGCTCGACGTGCTGGTCGAGCGCGACGTGGTGGTCATCACCGACACCGACCCGGCCGCGCGCAGCCCGATCCGCCGCGCCATGCGGCCGCGCGGCTTCATGCTGATGCAGCTGGCCAAGGACGGCTCGGTGATCATCCGCAAGGCCAGCCCCTGGGACGTGCGCGAGATCACCCGGTCGATCGACAAGCAGCCGCTGCGCCAGCAGGAGGTCCGCGACCGTCGCGACACGCTGCGCGAGCCATACGCGCCGAGCCAATAAGCCAAGCCAGTCAGCCAGACCGGCGATCCGGACAGACCGAGGGGCGCACGGCAGCGGTCGGCCTCGGGCGTGGCGCCCTGCCCCGTCTGCCACCATGTGCCCCCCGTCCGCCATGGATCACTCGAACTCCATGATCACGTCGTCCACGGCGAGGCTGTCGCCGGGGCCTGCGTTGATCTTGGAGACCTTGCCCTTGCGCTCGGCGCGCAGGATGTTCTCCATCTTCATCGCCTCGACGGTGCAGAGCGCCTGGCCCTCCTGCACCTCGTCGCCCTCCGAGACGTTCACCTTCACGATGAGACCCGGCATCGGGCAGAGCAGCATCTTCGAGGTGTCGGGCGGCAGCTTCTCGGGCATCAGCCGTGCGAGCTCGGCCTGACGCGGGGTGCGCACGTTCACCTTGAGGTCGGCACCACGGGTGCGGATGCGGAAGCCGCCCGAGATCTTGCCGACCTTCAGCACCAGCGGCTTGCCGTTGACCTGCATGTGCGCGAGCGCGTGGCCCGGGGTCCAGTCGCCGGTGACGCGAATTTCCGCGCCATCCTCGAATTTCACCGTTGTGCCCTGCTTGTCTGCGGCCAGCACCACGTCGAGGCTCTCGCCCTGCAGCGACACGTTCCAATGGTCGCCCACCTGCCGCTCGTGGTTGTCGAGCGTGCCCGAGATTCGGGTGCGGCGGATCTCGGCGACGCGGTTCATCGCGGCGCAGGCGGCGGCAACATCGCGCAGCGCGTCAGCGCCCAGCGTGACGCCCTGGAAACCGTCGGGATACTCCTCGGCGATGAAGGCGGTGGTGATATTGCCCGAGACAAACCGCTCGTGGTCCATGACCGCGGCAAGGAACGGCAGGTTGTGCCCGATGCCCTCGACCTCGAAGCTGTCGAGCGCGTTGCGCATGACCTCGATGGCCTGCTCGCGGGTCGGCGCCCAGGTGCAGAGCTTGGCGATCATCGGGTCGTAGTACATCGAGATCTCGCCGCCCTCGAAGACGCCGGTGTCGTTGCGCACGACGCCGCCCAGCAGCTCGCCCTCGGCGGGTGGCCGATAGCGGGTCAGGCGGCCGATCGAGGGCAGGAAGCCGCGATAGGGATCCTCGGCGT
Organism: Salipiger sp. PrR007; assembly: GCF_010499845.1. NCBI lineage: Bacteria > Pseudomonadati > Pseudomonadota > Alphaproteobacteria > Rhodobacterales > Roseobacteraceae > Salipiger > Salipiger sp. PrR007. The sequence continues at coordinate 95,509 of NZ_JAAGOZ010000012.1, forward strand.
AGAGCCGGTTCTCGATGGCCCAGCCGTTGATCTGCACGTCGTCCTGGGTGATCGACAGCGGCTCGCCGTTGGCGACGCGGATCATCTGCTCGACAAGATCGACGCCGGTGATCAGCTCGGTCACCGGGTGCTCCACCTGCAGGCGGGTGTTCATCTCGAGGAAGTAGAAGTTCTTGTCGCCGTCGACGATGAATTCGACGGTTCCGGCACTGGTGTAGCCCACCGCCTTGGCCAGGGCGACGGCCTGGTCGCCCATCGCCTTGCGGGTCTCGGGGTCGAGGAAGGGGCTCGGCGCCTCTTCGACAACCTTCTGGTTGCGTCGCTGGATCGAGCATTCACGCTCGTTGAGATAGATGCCATTGCCATGCGCGTCGCAGAGCACCTGGATCTCGATGTGGCGCGGCTGGGTGACGAATTTCTCGATGAAGATGCGGTCGTCGCCGAAGGAGCTGGCCGCCTCGTTCTTGGACGATTGGAAGCCCTCGCGCGCCTCCTCGTCGGTCCAGGCGATGCGCATGCCCTTTCCGCCGCCGCCCGCCGAGGCCTTGATCATGACGGGATAACCGATCTCCCCCGAGATCTTCACCGCCTCGTCGGCGTCCTCGATCAGCCCCATGTAGCCGGGCACGGTCGAGACGCCCGCGTCCTGCGCGATCTTCTTGGAGGTGATCTTGTCGCCCATCGCCTCGATCGCGCCCTTGGGCGGGCCGATGAAGGCGACACCGGCCGCCTCGAGCGCCTCGGCGAACTTGGGATTCTCCGACAGGAAACCGTAGCCCGGATGCACCGCCTGCGCGCCGCTGTCCTTGATCGCCTGCATGATCTTGTCGATCACGATGTAGGACTGATTGGCGGGCGGCGGGCCGATGTGCACCGCCTCATCGGCCATTTCGACATGCAGCGCGTGCTTGTCGGCATCCGAATAGACCGCCACGGTCTTGATGCCCATCTTGCGCGCGGTCTTGATGACCCGGCAGGCGATCTCACCGCGGTTGGCGATCAGGATCTTGTCGAACATGTCTCTCCCTTTCGTTGCGTTTCTTGGCCGGCGGGCAGCGCCGCGGCTTCGGCAAAATGCTGGCTGAGGACAGCAAAAAGGCCACCGGAGCGAATTGCTCCGGTGGCCTTGGAAAACGTGTAAGCCGGCGTGCGGCGAACGCCGCCGCCGTGCCGCGTCAGATTAGTTGCAGTACTGCGGGGTGACGTCGTCGCAGACCACGCCCGCGGTTGCGCCAACCGCTGCGCCGACCATGCCGTCACCGCCGACCGCGCGGTCGATGAGATAGCCGCTGCCTGCGCCGATTGCGCCGCGCTGGAGGTCGGAGTTCTCGCAAGCAGCGACACCAAAGACACCAAGGACGGCAAGGATACGGATAACGTTTTGCATGAGGGACACTCCCCGATTTGTGTAAGTTGAACTTGCTCTTCAACGCCACGGATTTGGTGAAGGTTCCACACATCATTTCGTTTTCTTGCGGCATGCGCGCCGCTCCGCCGACGCAGGGCGCCCTGCGGGCGCAACCCCGCGCATTTCCCGCCCCACTGACGCGACGGAATGCCCCCGTCCGAAGCTCTTTGCGCGGCGCGGCGATCTGCCTGCGCCGTCAGACGGGCACCTTGTTCGGACGGAGAGAAAAAAGAAGCGGGCGCGCGGTCAGGGGATGTGCCGCAACGCCCGCGAGGGGAAGGGTAACGGCGAGCAATGGGCGCAGCCAGAGACTGCGTCATTGCCCGCAACGTCTTGAGAGTGCACGACTCGCCGGCCCGGTCAAAGCCATACCCCGTAGGATAGGCCAGACCGGCCCCTTTTCGCGCATGGCGCGAAAGGAAGAGCGAGTTTACGCCCATTCGTCGTTCTCGTCGAAAGCCTCGGGGAAAGACGCGCGGGCGGCGGCCTCGTTGATCACCAGCATCGCCTCGTAGCTCTCGGGGTCGAAGGGATCATCGTAGGGCAGCACTTCGCGGCCGAAGAGCCAGGAAAGCCGCCCGGCGTCGAGATTGCCACGTTCGAAAGGTTCGGTACCGAAGTGCGCCCAGAGCGAGGCCATGAAGGCCAGGTCGGCGCGCTTGTCCGCCGCCTTGCGGTCGCGGAAGCGCTCCCGCCGGATGATGGCGGTGATCCCCTTGGGGTTCGCGCGGCGGATGGTGAATTGAAAGTCCGTGCCAGGAAGTCGGCTCGGAAAGCCGCGGTGCTTCAGCATACCGGGCCCCCCTCTATAAGGGCCCGTGGAAGCGGGCGGTGAGATGCGGCCCTGCGGGGCCGGGAGTGCGGGACGGACCCGAAGGCCCGCCCCGGCGACAAGTTACTTGTACTTGCCGGTGTAAACGGGCTCCGCGGTAACGGGCTCCGGATCCACAACCACGTATTCTTCTTCCTGCTGGCCGCCGCAAGCGGAAAGGGTTGCGACGAAGCCAAGCATTGCAAGCAGATGGATGCTCTTGGACATCTTATTCTCCTGTCAGATTCTCTGGGCCCTACGGAACCTTGCGGCCCGGTCTGCCCTCGTTCGGGTGTTTCGACTGCGAATGTGCAATCACCCCCCAACATAGCGCAAGTTACGAAAAAGAAATACGTAACTCGCTTCGTCGGCAGATTTTTCCGATCGGGGGGCACAAAATTGGAGAAATCTGAGCGGATTTCCGCGCACGACGAGAACAACATCAGAACGCCTCCCAGACACAGACCCCGTTTCGGGGGCTATAGGCTTCGAAATATTGACGGATCTCAGGTGCGCTTTCCCCATGGGCAACTGGTTCGGCCATGAGCGAAATGACGATCAGGGACGGAATCACCTCCGCGCCTCCGAGCTGCGGCAGGGCGAAACTGTCGCAAAGATGCTGCATGTCGGCGGCGACTTCGTCGAAGCTGCGAGGGGTCGCACCGCCGATCTGCGGTGCCAGAAAGCGGAAGCGCTTGATCGCGGCCGAGGCATCCCACAGCGCGTCGTAAAAGGTGACCGGCATGCCCGAGGGCACTGCCACGACGCTCTCCTCTAGCGCCGTGGCCAGGCCCGGCGTCATGGCAAGCGCCAGAGCCAGAGTCCCGATCTTGCTCAGCCTCGTGCAATCGAGCGTCACAAGGACCTCCCGTTCCTCATCTTACGCGGCAACTCAGGCCGCCCAGTTCACCCAGCGCGCCCGGTTGGCGCGATCTTCCAGAACGTCGGCGATGCGCGCTTCGACGGCTTGTCGCGGCACGGCGCCGGCCACCTCTCCGCCCGCTTCGACGGTGACGCCGCCTTCGCGGGGCGTCACGCGCACCACCGGGGCGAAGCCGCGCAGGTCGCGCAGCGCCCGCCACATGTCCTGCCGCACCTGATGCGCCAGCCGATCGAGCCGGCCCACCGGCGGCAGCAGCGTCTCGACCTTTAGATCGAAGCGCGCCGGACAGCGCCGGGCAAGCGTTACCGCCTCGCCCTCGCGTGCCACGTGCCATCCCTTCACCTGCATCGCGGCCTCCGAGTCAGAGGGGAATATTGTCGTGCTTCTTCCACGGGTTGCTAAGGCTCTTGTTCCTCAGCATCGCGAAGGCGCGGCTCACCCGGCGACGGGTGGAGCGCGGCTGGATCACCTCGTCGATGAAGCCGCGTTCCGCCGCGACGAAGGGGTTCGCGAAACGGTCCTCGTAGCTCGCCGTATGCTTGGCGATCTTCTCGGCGTCGCCGAGGTCCGCGCGGTGGATGATCTCGGTCGCCCCCTTGGCTCCCATCACCGCGATCTCGGCGGTCGGCCAGGCATAGTTCACATCGCCGCGCAGGTGCTTGGAGCTCATCACGTCGTAGGCGCCGCCATAGGCCTTGCGGGTGATGACGGTCACTTTCGGCACCGTCGCCTCGCCGAAGGCGAAGAGCAGCTTGGCGCCGTGCTTGATGACGCCGCCGTATTCCTGCGAGGTCCCCGGCAGGAAGCCCGGCACGTCGACGAAGGTCAGGATCGGGATCTCGAAGCAGTCGCAGAAGCGGACGAAGCGCGCGGCTTTCTTCGAGCTGTCGATGTCGAGGCAACCCGCGAGCACCATCGGCTGGTTGGCCACCACGCCGACGGTCTGCCCCTCGAGTCGGATGAAGCCGGTGATGATGTTCTTGGCGTGCTCTTCCTGGATCTCGTAGAAGTCACCCTCGTCGGCGACCTTCCCGATCAGCTCCTTCATGTCGTAGGGCTGGTTCGCGTTTTCCGGGATGATCGTATCGAGCGAGCTTTCCACCCGCTCCACGTTGTCGAAGAAGGGCCGCACCGGCGGCTTCTCGCGGTTGTTCAGCGGCAGGAAGTCGACAAGGCGCCGCACCTCGGCAAGCGCCTCGACATCATTCTCGAAGGCGCCGTCGGCGACCGAGGATTTGCGGGTGTGGGTGGTCGCGCCGCCCAGCTCCTCGGCGGTCACCACCTCGTTGGTCACCGTCTTCACCACGTCGGGGCCGGTGACGAACATATAGGAGGTGTCTTTCACCATGAAGATGAAGTCGGTCATCGCCGGCGAGTAGACCGCGCCGCCGGCGCAGGGCCCCATGATCACCGAGATCTGCGGGATCACCCCCGAGGCCATGATGTTGCGCTGGAAGATCTCGGCATAGCCCGCGAGGCTGTCGACCCCCTCCTGGATGCGCGCGCCGCCGGAGTCGTTGAGCCCGATCACCGGCGCGCCGTTCTGCATGGCCATGTCCATGATCTTGCAGATCTTCATCGCGTGAGTGGCCGAGACGGACCCGCCAAGGACGGTGAAGTCCTGGCTGAATACATAGACCATGCGGCCGTTGATCGTGCCCCAGCCGGTGATCACCCCGTCGCCGCTGGGACGGTTGTTCTCCATCCCGAAATCGGTGCAGCGGTGCGAGACGAACATGTCGTATTCTTCGAAACTGCCCTCGTCGAGCAGGAGCTCGATGCGTTCGCGCGCGGTCAGCTTGCCCTTGGCGTGCTGCGCGTCGATCCGCTTCTGCCCACCGCCGAGGCGGGCGTCTGCGCGGCGCGCCTCCAGTTCGTGAAGAATGTCTTTCATGGCCAGTCCTCTCCGTTTGCCCGGACCATACAGTGGAGGCCCCACCGCTCAAGTCAAATTCGGCAAATTTGCAAATCTTGAAAACAGCCGTGATAGCAAATAGCAAATCAGCAAATATCGTCCCACTGATGTGATACACGTGGACTTTGAGAAGCGCGCGACATACGGAAACCTCATGAGCACATCATCGCGCGGGCGCTTTCTCGACCCCTCGACCCCACCGCATCTTGTCACGCTAGTCCTGCTTGCCGGGCTGTCGGCGCTGGCGATGAACGTTTTTCTGCCGTCGCTGCCGCAGATGACGGCCTATTTCGACACCGAGTACCGGCTGATGCAGCTTTCGGTTGCGATCTACCTCGGGGTCAATGCCGCGCTGCAAATACTGATCGGGCCGATCTCGGACAAGCTGGGCCGCAGGCCGGTGATTCTCTGGGGGGTCGCGTTGTTCATGCTGGCAACGCTGGGATGCATCTTCGCCAGCAACATCACGCTCTTCTTGCTGTTCCGCATGTGCCAGGCGGTGATCGTCACGGCCATGGTGCTGAGCCGCGCCGTGGTGCGCGACATGGTCGGCCAGGAAGAGGCCGCCTCGATGATCGCTTATGTCACCATGGGCGTCGCGGTGGTTCCGATGGTTGGCCCGGTGATCGGCGGCGCGCTCGGCGAGCTGCTGGGCTGGAAGGCGATCTTCTGGTTGCTCTTCGCGCTCGGCGGTGCGGTGTTCTGGCTGAGCTGGCGCGACCTCGGCGAGACCTCGGTCTCCAGCGGCCTGTCGTTGGCCGCGCAGTTCCGCGAATACCCCGAGCTGCTGAAGAGCCCGCGCTTCTGGGGCTACGCCATGGCCTGCGCGCTCTCTTCGGGCGCCTTCTTCTCCTACCTCGGCGGCGCGCCCTTTGTCGGCTCCGAGGTCTACGGGCTGAGCCCGGCATCCTTGGGTGTGCATTTCGGCGCCCCTGCCGTGGGGTATTTCATCGGGAACGGAATCTCGGGACGCTATTCGGCGCGGGTCGGCCTCAACCGCATGATCCTCTGGGGCTCCTTGATCCTCACCGGCGGACTCGCGGCCGCACTACTCACCTTCGCGCTGACCGACGGTGGCTCGGCGCTGATCTTCTTCGGCTTCATGACCCTTGTCGGCCTTGGCAACGGCATGACCATCCCCAATGCCACGGCGGGCACCCTTTCCGTGCGGCCGCATCTCGCGGGCACCGCCTCGGGCCTTGGCGGGGCGATCATGATCGGCGGCGGCGCCGCGCTCTCGGCGCTGGCGGGGGCGCTTCTGCAACCGGGCACGGGCGCCTGGCCGCTGCTCTGGCTCATGCTGGCGACCGCCGTCGGCTCGGTGATCTCGATCCTGCTGGTGATCCGCCGCGAACGTCGGCTCGGGGGGCTGGACGCCGCCGGGTGAGTTTGCAAAATTGCCAGAGATGGGGGCAAAGGTGCAAACATGGCGACACGAAAACTCTACGCGGGCGCGAAGCTGCGCGACCTGCGCGGGCGGCTGGGGCTGACGCAAAAGGACTTTGCCGGGAAACTCGGCGTGTCGCTGCCCTATCTCAACCAGATGGAGAACAACAACCGCCCGGTTTCGACCACGGTGGTGCTGGCGCTGGCGCAGGAGTTCGGCTTCGACGTCACAGAGCTGGGCCAAGGCGACTCGGAGCGGCTGATCTCGGACATGCGCGAGGCGCTGGCCGACCCGGTCTTCGGCGAGCATGCGCCGCCGCTGGCCGACCTGCGGCTCACCGCCTCCAATGCCCCCGCCCTCGCCCGGGCCTTTCTCGAACTGCACCGCGCCTATCGGCAGACCCACGAGCGGCTGGCCTCGCTCGACGAGGCGCTGGGGCGGGAGGGCACGCAGATGCAGCCGTCGCCCTGGGAAGAGGTGCGCGACTTCTTCCATTATTGCGACAATTACATCGACGCGGTGGACCGCGCCGCCGAGCACTACGCGCATTCGCTGGGAGAGGGCGGCGCCGACCTGCGCGGGGCGGTCATCGCCCACTTGCGCGAGCGCGGCATCACCCTGGAATTCTCGCAATCCGCGCCGCTGCGCAGCTATGACGCCGAGCAGCGGGTGCTGACCATGTCGTCGCTGGCGCAGCCCGAGACGCTGACCTTCCAGATGCTGATCCAGGTGGCGCTGCTGCGGCAGGACAAGCTGCTCGAGGCGACGCTCGATTTGGCCCGTTTCCAGTCCGACACGGCCCGTGCCATCGCCAAGCTCGGGCTCGCCAATTACTTCGCCGGTGCGGTGATGATGCCCTATATGCGGCTACTGGAAGCCGCGCAGGAGACCCGGCATGACCTGGAGCTTCTGGCGGCGCGCTTCGGCGCTTCGGTCGAGCAGGTGGCGCACCGGCTCTCGACGCTTCAACGACCCGGCGCAAAAGGCATTCCATTCTTTTTCGCGCGGGTGGATCAGGCCGGAACGATCACCAAGCGGCACTCCTCGACCCGGCTGCAGTTCGCCCGTTTCGGCGGCGCCTGCCCGCTGTGGAACGTGCACCAGGCCTTCGAGACGCCGAACCAGTTCCTGCGCCAGCTCGCCGAAACGCCTGACGGGGTGCGCTACGTGCTGCTGGCGCGCGACGTGACCAAGCCCGCGGGCCGCTTTGGCGCACCGGTGCGGCGCTTTGCCATCGCGCTCGGCTGCGAGGTGAAACACGCCGGCGCGCTGGTCTATGCCGACGGGCTGGATCTGGGGCAGGACCGCGCCTTCGAGCCGATCGGCATCTCCTGCCGGATTTGCGAGCGCACCGATTGTCACCAACGCTCGGTGCCGCCGCTTGAGAAGCGGATTTCCATTCACCCCGAGCGCCGGGACATCCTGCCCTATACGCTGGAGTAGCGCTCAGCCCTCCTGTAGCCGCAGCGCGCGCTTGGTGGCAAAGACCTCCTGCCGCTCGACCCAGGGGTACTTGTGGTCATCCACCACCGGCCCCCAGTAGAGCTCGCCCCCGAAGCGCCAGGGATCGAGAACGATCCCCTCTTTCATCGTGCCGCCCTTCTGGCTGACGATGACCGAGCTGTGCTCGATGCGGAAGGTCTTCATCGCGTTGGCGATGCCGCGGTGCAGGTCGAGGGTGCGGAAGTTCTCCTGCTCGAGCCGCGCCTGCAGATCGTCCGCCCACTGGTAGCACAGCCCGCGGGGTCGGGTGCCGTTGTTGACCTTGATGTTGTGGATGTAGGCCGGGTCGGTCACGTTCCACGCCACTGCGAGCTCGCGCGGGTAGTCGATCGAGATGCGCGCCATCCGCTGCGCCTCTTCGGGATCGACGCCGGGACCAAGATTCTGGATCGACTGCGCCAGCGCGGCGTATTCCGAGGGCGGCGGGGCGGGCACATGCGGATCGCGCGCAGCCGCGCAGGCCGAGAGAAGCGAGGCGGCCAGCAGCAGCGGCAGCACGGAGAGGCGGGAGAAGAACTGGGACACGGCTCGGGAGGTCTTGTTGCTGGGAAATGGAACAGGGCCTGACCTAGCGCGCGGGAATGAGCCTGTCGAGCGGGGAGCGTTCGACACATGGCGCAGCGTCGCCCCTACGCGCGCCTGCCGGGGCGCGGCATCCGACCGGCGGCTCGACCGTGATTCCGGGAACCCGCCCCCTGGCCCCCTCTCTGCGCCTTGCGGGGCGATGCGTGGGGGGGTAAAGGCAACGGGACTTTGACGGACATTCACGGACAGGGGGAACCCATGTCGATCGACATTCAGACGGCGGCGCGTGTCGCCAAGCTGGCACGCATCCGCGTGGAAGACGAGGCGCTTCCGGCGCTGGCACAGGAATTCAGCAACATCCTCGAGTTCATCGAGCAGCTGAACGAGGTGGACGTGGAGGGCGTCGAGCCGATGGTCTCGGTGACCCCGATGCGCCTGAAGCGCCGCGCCGACGGCGTGACCGACGGCGGCATGCAGGACAAGATCCTCGCCAACGCCCCCGATGCCCGCGAGGGCTTCTTTGCCGTGCCGAAGGTGGTGGAATGACCGAGCTGACCAAGATGAAATTGTCCGAGGCCCGCGACGCGCTGCGCAAGGGCGACGTGACCTCGGTGGAGCTGACCGAAGCCTGCCTTTCGGCCATCGAGGGCGCGGATGCGCTCGGCGCTTTCGTGCACAAGACCCCCGAGATCGCGCTGGAGCAGGCCAAGGCCGCCGACGCGCGCATCAAGGCTGGCGATGCGCCCGCCATGTGCGGCCTTCCGATCGGCGTGAAGGATCTCTTCTGCACCAAGGGCGTGCCGTCGCAGGCGGCCTCGGCGATCCTCGAGGGCTTCACCCCCGAGTACGAGTCGACCGTGACCAGCCAGCTCTTCGACGCCGGCGCGGTCATGCTGGGCAAGCTCAACATGGACGAGTTCGCCATGGGCAGCTCGAACGAGAACACCTGCTACGGCCCTGCGGTGAACCCGTGGAAACGGACCGGCGATGACACCCAGCTGACCCCAGGCGGCTCGTCGGGCGGCTCGGCCTCGGCGGTTGCGGCGGACCTCTGCCTTGCGGCCACCGGCACCGACACCGGCGGCTCGATCCGCCAGCCCGCCGCCTTCACCGGCATCACCGGCATCAAGCCGACCTACGGGCGCTGCTCGCGCTGGGGCATCGTCGCCTATGCCAGCTCGCTCGATCAGGCCGGCCCGATGACCAAGGACGTGCGCGACGCGGCGATCATGCTGCAGGCGATGTGCGGCCACGACCCCAAGGATTCCACCTCCGCCGACCTGCCCGTGCCCGACTTCGAGGCCATGCTGACCGGCGACATCCGCGGCAAGACCATCGGCATTCCCAAGGAGTATCGCGTCGAGGGCATGCCCGAGGAGATCTCCAAGCTCTGGGACGAGGGCGCGAAGATGCTGCAGGATGCCGGCGCGAAGGTCGTCGAGATCTCGCTGCCGCACACCAAGTACGCGCTGCCGGCCTATTACGTGATCGCGCCGGCGGAAGCCTCGTCCAACCTCGCCCGCTACGACGGGGTGCGCTACGGCCACCGTGCCAAGCTGGCGCAGGGCGAGGGCATCAACGACATGTACGAGAAGACCCGCGCCGAGGGCTTTGGTCTCGAGGTGCAGCGCCGCATCATGGTCGGCACCTACGTGCTGTCGGCAGGCTTCTACGACGCCTACTACAACCGCGCCCGCAAGGTCCGCACGCTGATCAAGAAGGACTTCGAGGATGCCTTCGCCGCAGGGGTCGACGCGATCCTCGCGCCGGCCACCCCGTCGTCGGCTTTCGGCATCGGCGAGATGAAGACCGCGGACCCGGTGCAGATGTACCTGCAGGATGTTTTCACCGTCACGCTGAACCTTGCCGGGCTCCCGGGCGTTGCAGTTCCGACCGGGCTGGACTCCAAGGGCCTGCCGCTCGGACTTCAGTTGATCGGCCGTCCGTGGGAGGAAGGTGATCTTCTGAACACCGCCTACGCGCTGGAACAAGCCGCCGGGTTTGTGGCAAAACCGGCGAAATGGTGGTAAAGGCCCCTTAAAAAAGGCGCCAGAAAAGGACTAGGGCAGCGGTTATGACACGCATTCTCCTCGGTGGCGCGGCCTTGCTGGCCCTCGCCGCCTGCACCACACCGATCCCCGACAGCGGGGCGGGCTTCAACGACTACGACAGCTACCAGGCCGAGCGTGCGCAGCGCGACGCGGTGCTCGAGAGCAGCCCGGCGGTCACCTCCTCGGAGCTCCCCCCGGCGGGGCGGAGCGACGATCCGGCGGTCGCCGCGGCGACCTCGGTGCTCGACGCCCCCGCGGGCACGCCGCTGCCCACGACAGCCGGTACCCCGGCGCCGCAGTCGGTCACCGATTCCTCGGGCCTGTCGGAAGAGAACAGCTTTGACGCGGTCTCGTCCGAACGCACCATCGAGGACGACAAGACGCTGATCCAGCAGAACCGCGCGCAATACGAGGTGGTCGCCCCGACCGATCTGCCGGCGCGGCCGGATTCGGATGCGCCGAACATCGTCGCCTATGCGCTGCAGACCAACAACCCGGTCGGCACGCCGCTCTACAGCCGCTCGGCCTTTGCCTCCGAAGAAAAGGGCCAGCGCAACTGCGCCAAGTACGAGACCAGCGACCGTGCACAGGAAGCCTTCCTGTCCGGCGGCGGCCCCGAGAAGGACCGCAACGGGCTCGACCCGGATGGCGACGGCTTCGCCTGCAGCTGGGATCCCGCGCCCTTCCGCGCGGTGCGCGGCTACTGAACCGGGCCTTGGACCCGATCTGGTTCCCGTCTGACAATTTCGGGCCGCGACGCTACGGCGCGCGGCCCGATCTCGTTGTGCTGCACTATACCGCGATGAAGAGCGCGGAGGCGGCGCGCGATTGGCTGTGTTCCCCCGAGGCCGGCGTCTCGGCCCATTACGTGCTTGGCTACGACGGCACCTGCTGGCAGCTGGTGACCGAGGAAATGCGCGCCTGGCACGCCGGGCTCGGTGCTTGGGGCTCGGTGGAAGAGGTCAATTCCCGCTCCATCGGCATCGAGATCGCCAATACCGGCGCCGAGCCCTTCCCCGAGGCGCAAATGGCGGCGCTGGAGGTGTTGCTTTCGGGCATCCTCGCGCGCTGGTCGATTCCCCCCGAACGTGTCATCGGCCACGCCTGCATGGCGCCGGGGCGCAAGATCGACCCGGGCCCGCTCTTCGACTGGTCCCGCCTCGTCGCCAAGGGCCTAGCGGTGTGCGCCGCGCCCACCGAGCCGGGCGATTTCCTGAAGGACGCCTGGCGCTTTGGCTACCGGGTCGCGCCCGAACAGCTCCCCGCGCTTCTCACCTCCTTCCGCGACCGTTTCCGCCCTGGCGCCAGCGGCCCACTCGACGACACCGACCGCGCGCTGATGGCCGGTCTCGCGACGCGCTGGCCCGCCGCCTGAGCCTCGGGGTCGCGAAGCCGCCGCCCGAGAAGCGCAAGGGGGGGGTGCGACAATTAATTTTGATCTAGATCAAAGGAGATGATTGCCCGGCCGTTGGTCGGCATCTAAAAGGATTGCCAGACGAGGGGCGTGGAGGAGTAAGTGCGCGCCCTTGCGAGGGACGTACCTAACAAGGACCAACAGGAGGCACGCAATGGCAGATGCAGCCATTCACGGCCACGAGCACGAGGACGACCGCGGGTTCTTCACCCGATGGTTCATGTCCACGAATCACAAGGATATCGGGATTCTCTACCTGATTACCGCGGCATTCGTGGGCCTCATCTCCGTGGCCTTCACCGTCTACATGCGCCTGGAGCTGATGAGCCCGGGCGTGCAGTTCATGTGCATGGAGGGCGCACGCCTCTTCCCGACTTCGGTCGAGAATTGTACCCCCAATGGGCATCTGTGGAACGTGATGATCACCGGCCACGGGATCCTCATGATGTTCTTCGTGGTCATCCCGGCGCTGTTCGGCGGTTTCGGCAACTACTTCATGCCGCTGCAGATCGGCGCGCCGGACATGGCCTTCCCGCGGATGAACAACCTCAGCTACTGGCTTTACGTGACCGGCTCGACCCTGGCTGTCTGCTCGGTCTTCGCCCCCGGCGGCAACGGCCAGCTCGGTTCGGGCATCGGCTGGGTTCTCTACCCGCCGCTTTCGACCACTGAGTCCGGCCTCTCGACTGACCTCGCAATCTTCGCGGTGCACGTCTCGGGTGCCAGCTCGATCCTCGGCGCGATCAACATGATCACCACCTTCCTGAACATGCGTGCCCCGGGCATGACGCTGTTCAAGGTGCCCCTGTTCTCCTGGTCGATCTTCGTGACCTCCTGGCTGATCCTGCTGTCGCTGCCGGTTCTGGCCGGCGCGATCACCATGCTGCTGACCGACCGCAACTTCGGGACGACCTTCTTCAACCCGGCGGGCGGCGGCGACCCGATCCTCTACCAGCACATCCTGTGGTTCTTCGGCCACCCGGAAGTGTACATCGTGATCCTGCCCGGATTCGGCATCATCAGCCACGTGATCGCTACCTTCTCGCGCAAGCCGGTCTTCGGCTACCTGCCGATGGTCTGGGCGATCATCGCGATCGGCGCGCTTGGTTTCGTCGTCTGGGCGCACCACATGTACACCGTGGGGATGTCGCTGACCCAGCAGAGCTACTTCATGCTGGCGACGATGGTCATCGCGGTGCCGACCGGCGTGAAGGTATTCAGCTGGATCGCCACGATGTGGGGCGGCTCGATCGAGTTCAAGACGCCGATGCTCTGGGCGATCGGCTTCCTGATCCTCTTCACCATGGGCGGCGTGACCGGCGTGGTGCTGAGCCAGGCAGGCGTCGACCGTGCCTACCACGACACCTACTACGTCGTGGCACACTTCCACTACGTGATGTCGCTGGGTGCGGTGTTCGCGATCTTCGCAGGGATCTATTTCTACTTCCCCAAGATGACCGGCAAGATGTACCCCGAATGGGCCGGCAAGCTACACTTCTACGTCATGTTCATCGGTGCGAACCTGACCTTCTTCCCGCAGCACTTCCTGGGCCGCCAGGGCATGCCGCGCCGCTACATCGACTATCCCGAGGCATTCGCCCTCTGGAACCACGTGTCGAGCTGGGGCGCGATCATCTCCTTCGCCTCGTTCCTGTTCTTCTTCTGGATCATGTGGCACTCGCTGCGCAAAGGCGCCGCCTGCACCGCCGCGAACCCGTGGAACGAATACGCGGACACGCTGGAGTGGACCCTGCCTTCGCCGCCGCCCGAGCACACCTTCGAGCAGCTGCCGAAGCGCGAGGACTGGGACAAGCATCCCGCCCACTGAGCGGCTGACGCTCAGAGAGAGTGACAAGCGCCGGCCCCGGGGAAACCCTCGGGGCCGGTTCTCCTTTGCGGGGCCGCGTCCCGAGCAGACCGCGATGACCCTGCCCGACCGCTTCGCTGTGATCGCCGACATCCACGGCCATGCCGACCCGCGGCAGGCAGTGCTGGCAGGTGGCGCACCAGCACATACCCTACAATCCCGCTCGCATGGTTGCCCTTGCCCGCAAGGGCGGCCGCGACGACTGGGCCGCGGCGCTCGAGTCCGGCAGGATCAGCGGTTGACCGGCAATTCCCTTCGACAGGCCGCGCGCGGGTGCTAGTCTCCGCCCATGCCCTACCGGTGGACCCCAGCCCCTGACGACACGGGCGGCGAGCTGACGCTCTGGCCGCACCAGTCGCTTTCGGCCAAGGGCTTCGTCACCTTCATCGGGATTTTCTTCTTCATGGCGCTGATCCCCTTCTACGGGCTGCTCGGCACGCATCTGCTCTGGGCGCTGCTGCCCTTCATGCTCGCAGCGCTCGGCGGCATCTGGTACGCGCTGCGCCGCAACGAGCGGGACCGGCAGATCGTCGAGGTGCTGACGCTTTCGCCGCAGATCACGCAGTTGCTGCGCCAGAACCCGCGGGGCGCGGCGCAGGACTGGCAGTGCAATACCTATTGGGTCACTGCCCAGATGCACGAGACCGGCGGACCGGTGCCCCATTACGTCACGCTCAAGGGCGCGGGACGCGAGGTTGAGATCGGCGCCTTTCTGAGCGAAGAGGAGCGCAAGATGCTCTATCTCGAGCTTTCCGACCGGCTGCGGCATCTGGCGCGGCCCTGACCGCGCGAAAGGTTTCCATGGCCCAGGTCCCTGCCACCAAGAAGATGAAGCGCCGGGCGCTGCGCCTTGCCGCCGCCGTGAGCCCGGCGCTGGCCGGAAAGCTCTCGCCCGTGGCCTCGGAACGCGCCGCGCTCGCGCTGCGGGTCGCGACAACCGGACGGCAGCGCCCCCGCGCCGAGCAGGTGCTCTTTCTCATTCCTCTGGTCGGCCCGCACCACGTCGGCGACTGGGAGGCGGTGATCGCCCGGCTGGCGCAGACGCTGGAGAGCTTCCGGCGGCAGCAAGGCGCCTGGAAGGCAGTGATCTGCTGCCAGGAGCGCCCGACCCTGCCCGCTGCGCTGGCCGCAGATGCGCGGATCAGCTGGCTGCCCTTCGACGATCCGACCCCCGGCAACGACAAGTGGCGCAAGCTTGCGGCGCTCTGCGATCACCTTGGAAAGATCGTCACGAGACCCTCCTACGTCATGAGTTTCGATGCCGACGACCTGCTGCGGGACGGCACCGTGGCCGAAATGCTGGAGCGGCAGGAGGCGGGCTATCTTGTCGAAGAGGGCTACGTCATGGACCACGCCACCGGCGACGTCGCGCTGGCCGGACCGCCGACTGCCGCGCTGCCGCTGCGCAAGCCGTTCTGGAAGCTCTGCGGCTCATGCCTCGCGCTGCACCACGACCCGGCGCTGCCGCAGAGCGCGGATTTCCTGCGCGAGATGACCCAGCATGAGCACCGGATGTTCCCCTATCTCGCGGCGCTGGCCGGGCGGACGCTGGTGCCATTCCGCACGCCTGCTGTTCTCTACGTGCTGAACCACGGGGAAAATTTCGGCGCCCGGCGCGGGCGGGTCGGGTTCAAGACGCGCTTCGTTCAGCGCTTCCGGATCGCCGATGCAACCGAGGTTTCGCAGGTGGCGGAGGCATTCCCCGCCCCCTGAACGCGCGGCACCTCTCTTCGAAGAGAGGTGCAAATTTCTTGGAGGGAACGTGCCTCAGCCGGCCGCCGCGAGCCGGTCCTTGACCATCGGCCCTACGGCGCCGAAATCCATGCGGCCCTGATAGCGCGTCTTCAGCACGCCCATCACCCGGCCCATATCGCGGATCGAGCTGGCGCCCACTTCCTTGACCGCCGCGTCGACCGCCTGCGAGACCTCGTCGTCGCTCAGCGGCTTGGGGAGAAACTCCTCGATGATCGGGATCTCGGCCAGTTCCGCCTCGGCGAGGTCGAGACGCCCGCCCTCTTCGTAGGTGCGCGCGCTCTCGCGGCGCTGCTTCACCATCTTGGCGAGGATCGACAGCAGCTCCGCATCCTCGACCCCGTCGTCATTGCCCTCGGCACGGGCGGCGATGTCCCGATCCTTCACGGCTGCGGTGATCAGGCGCAGCGTCGAGAGCCGCTCGGAGTCCTTGTCTTTCATGGCCTGTTTGGTGGCGGCCTTGATGCGTTCTCGCAAATCCATCGGAAAGGATATCCCCTTACGTTTCCAAGCCCCGAGACTACAGAAAGGCTCCAAAGGGCGCAATCCCGCCCTATACCAATGGAAGCCATTGTTTTTGCTATATTTATTTGAGGAAATCAGCGCTTGACCCTTTCGAGCGCTTCCCTTAGGCATGGCGCGATTTGCTTCCCGCCCAGATCCGAACAGGAGTCGCGCCATGTCGCTCGCCACCCCCCAAAAGCCCACCGCATGCCTCGCGCTCGCCGATGGGACGCTGTTTTACGGACAGGGGTTCGGTGCCACGGGGGAGGCGCAGGCCGAGCTCTGCTTCAACACCTCGATGTCCGGCTACCAGGAAATCATGACCGATCCGTCCTACGCCGGGCAGATCGTCACCTTCACCTTCCCGCACATCGGCAACACCGGGGTAAACCCCGAGGACGACGAGACCGGCGATCCGGTCGCGGCGGGCATGGTGGTGAAATGGATGCCGACCCAGTCCTCGAACTGGCGTGCGGTGCAGGAGCTCTCTGACTGGCTGGCGGCGCGCGGGCGCATCGCCATCGGCGGCATCGACACCCGCCGGCTGACCCGGGCGATCCGCCAGCAGGGCGCGCCGCACGTCGCCATTGCGCACAACCCCGAAGGCGTCTTCGACGTCGAGGCGCTGGTCGCCTCCGCCCGCGCCTTCCCCGGCCTCACCGGGCTCGACCTCGCCAAGGACGTGACCTGCGCCCAGAGCTACCGCTGGGACGAGATGCGGTGGGCCTGGCCGGACGGCTACAAGGCTCAGACCAACCCGCGCAAGAAGGTGGTCGCCATCGACTACGGCGCCAAGCGCAACATCCTGCGCTGCCTGGCCTCGGCCGGCTGCGAGGTGACGGTGCTGCCCGCCACCGCGACGAAAGACGAGGTGCTGGCGCATAAACCCGACGGCGTCTTCCTGTCGAACGGCCCGGGCGATCCTGCCGCCACCGGCAAATACGCCGTGCCGATGATCAAGGGTATCCTCGACGAGACCGAGCTGCCGATCTTCGGCATCTGCCTTGGCCACCAGATGCTGGCGCTGGCGCTCGGCGCCAAGACCATCAAGATGAACCACGGCCACCACGGCGCGAACCACCCGGTCAAGGAACTCGAGACCGGCAAGGTCGAGATCACCTCGATGAACCACGGCTTCGCCGTCGACGGCCAGACCCTGCCCGCCGGCGTGGTCGAGAGCCACGTGAGTCTCTTCGACGGCTCGAACTGCGGGATTCGCATGACGGACCGGCCGGTGTTCTCGGTTCAGCACCACCCCGAGGCCAGCCCCGGCCCGCAGGACAGCTTCTACCTGTTCGAACGGTTCGTGAACAACATGTGATCTTCCCGCGATTTGTTTCGCGGAGAGCCACAATTTAAGACTCGATTTACCGACATGCCCTGAACTCCCTGTATCCAGAGAGTTCAGGAGCCTGTCATGCAAGACACGCCTCCGACGTCCCAGACTCGCCGGCGCGCCGGTGGGCTGTCCGATCTTGGCCGTCCGATAACCGCGCTCCTCCTCGAGGACGGGGCCTTGGACGCGGTACAGGCGCTCGAGGCGCTGGCCCGCAGCCGGCTCGAGCGCAATCCGCTCTCCCGCCTGCTGCAGGCCGAGGGACGGGTCTCGCCCGAACAGCTGCGCGACGCTCTGGCGCGCAGCCACGGGGCGCCCGCCCTGTCCCGGCTGACCGCCCCGCCCTCCGCCGCGCTTGCGGGTCTGCTGCCGCCCGATGTCTGCCTGCGCCACGGCGCGCTGCCCTGGTTGCGGATCGATGACGGGCTGCTGCTTGCCATGGCGCATCCCGAGGGCTTCGCCCGGGTCCGCGCCCTGCTGCCCGAGAGCGAGAGCCGCGTTGTTCTGGCCCTCGCGACCGAGGCGGACATCTTCGCCGAGGTCACCGAGCGCCACGCCGCGGACATGGCGTTGCAAGCCGAAACCAGCCTTCCCGCCGATCTCAGCTGCCGCGACCTGAACCGGCTGCCGCCTTCGCGCGCCGCTCTGCTCGCCATTTCGCTGGCCGCGCTGCTGACGCTGCTATTCAGCGCCCCGACAATGTTCTTTGGCGCTTCCCTTGCGCTGGCCGCGACGACGATGCTGGTCACGCAGCTTGCCAAGCTCGCCGCCTTCGGAGCCGGCATGGCCCCGATGCCCCCGCTCCCCACCGGTCCGGAGGGTGGACCCTCGGGATGCCCTTCCATTTCGCTCATTGTCCCGCTGCACCGCGAGGAAACCATCGCCGCCACGCTGGTGCAGCGGCTTGATCGGCTCGACTACCCGCGCGCCGCGCTTGAGGTGCTGCTGGTGCTCGAGGCCGAGGACAGGATCACCCGCGCCACGCTCGACGCCGCGGCGCTGCCGCCGTGGATGCGCATCGTCGAGGTGCCTCCCGGCGGCGTAACCACCAAGCCCCGCGCGCTGAACTACGCGCTCAACTTTGCCCGCGGCGCGCTCATCGGGGTCTACGACGCCGAGGATTGCCCCGCCCCGGACCAGCTGCGCCGCCTCGTCGCGCATTTCAGCCGCGCCCCGCCCGAGATCGGCTGCGTGCAGGGTATTCTCGACTTCTACAATCCCAAGGCAAACTGGCTCTCGCGCTGCTTCACCCTCGAATACGCCTCCTGGTTCCGCATCCTGCTGCCCGGCTTTGCGCGGCTCGGCTTTGCGATCCCGCTGGGGGGCACCACCGTCTTCTTCCGCCGCGAGGCGCTCGACCGGGTTGGCGGTTGGGATGCGCATAACGTAACCGAAGACGCCGACCTCGGCATCCGCCTGGCCCGCTTCGGCTATCGCACCGAGCTGTTGCCGCTGGTCACCCTGGAAGAGGCCAATTGCCGGCTCTGGCCCTGGATCCGCCAGCGCTCGCGCTGGCTCAAGGGCTACCTGATCACCTGGCGGGTCCACATGCGCCATCCCCGCCGCTGCCTGCGCGAGCTGGGCACCTGGCGGATGCTGGGACTGCAGCTCATCTTTCTCGTCGCGCTGCTGCAGTTGCTGCTGGCGCCGCTGCTCTGGGGCTTCTGGCTCTATCAACTCGGGGCGTCCTACCCTGCGCTCGGCCCCGCCACGGCCAACCTGCTGCCGGCGCTCACAACGCTGCTGCTCGGCTCCGAGGCGGTGATGCTCCTGATCGGCCTCGGCGGCGTGCTGCGCAGCCCGCATCCGCGGCTCCTGCCTTGGGTGCCGACGCTGTTCCTCTATTATCCGCTGGCAACGATCGCGCTCTACAAGGCGCTGTGGGAGACGCTGCGCCGGCCCTTCTACTGGGACAAGACCACCCACGGGCACTCGGCCCCGGACCACGCGGGCACCGATGCTCCCGCGGGCGATCCGTGACGGTTCCGGCTGGCACGGATCAGGCGGTCTTGCGGCTGTCGAGCTTGAGACGGGTGACGAAGGCCACCGAGATATGTTCGCGCAGCGCCTTGTCTGCCGCCGCCTCGTCGCGCCGGGCTATGGCATCAACGATGGCCGCATGTTCCGCCAGCGCGTTTGTTCCGCGCCCCTCGGCGGCCAGCGAGGTCGTCGCCATCAGCGCCATGGAGCGGTGCACGAGGTCAAGCTGCTGCACGAGGTAGCGGTTGTGCGAGGCGAGCTGGATCATCCGGTGGAAGCGGCGGTTGGCCCGCGCCAGCGCCGCCGGATCGTTGAGCAGGGCACGGTCGTCCTCGACCATGTCGCGCAGCACCTGCACCTCTTCCTCGGTGGCATGGCGCGCCGCGAGCCGGGCGGCCAGACCTTCCAACTCGGTGCGGACCACGTAGAGCTCGGCCATCTGGTTGTGATCGAGCGAGGCGACGATCAGCGAGCGCCCGTCGCGCGCCAGAAGCGATTGCGTCTCGAGCCGCTGCAGCGCCTCGCGGATCGGCGTGCGCGAGACACCGAATCGCTCGGCCAGCTCGCTCTCCACCAGCCGGTCGCCGGGGCGGTACACCCCCTGGTCGATAGCCTCGAGGATCAGCGTGTAGGCATCCTTGTTCGGCGTCCGGATCTGGCTCATCTGGGGCGGTCCTTCATAGGTGATGCAGCAAGATAGCGGTAGCGGGGGGCCGGGATCAACGCCCCGCTTGGCCGCAGGCCGCGCAGCGTCGCCCTGCGGCCCCACCGCGCATTGCCGGCCGGCTTGCCCGAGCGTAGGGTGCAGCCATGGTAAAGCAGCATTTCTCCCATGTGCGCCACTGGGTCTTCGACCTCGACAACACGCTCTATCCGCCGGCCGTGCGGCTCTTCGACCAGATCGAGCGCAAGATGACCGACGTGGTCATGCGGGTGACGGGTGCCGACAAAGCCGAGGCCAACACCCTGCGCAAGCGCTGGTGGATGGACCACGGCACGACGCTGGCCGGGCTGATGGCAAACCACCAGCTCGACCCCGAAGCCTATCTGACCGAGGTGCATGACATCTCCTTCGACGCACTCGAGCCCGACCCGCGCCTTGCCGAGCTGATCGCGAACCTGCCGGGGCGCAAGATCGTCTACACCAACGGCAGCGCGCCCTACGCGGCGCGGGTGCTGGAAGCGCGCGGGCTCGCGGCCGCTTTCGATGCGATCTATGGCGTCGAACACGCCGGATATCTCCCCAAGCCCGAGCCGAGGGCCTTCGAGACGGTCTTTGCCCTTTCCCGCACCGACACCGGCACCGCGGCGATGTTCGAGGACGATCCGCGTAATCTTGCCGCACCCCACGCCATGGGCATGCGCACCGTCCATGTCGCCCCCGAACGCGGACAAGGCGAACATATCCAGCATCATACGGACGATCTGACAGCTTTCCTCGCCCGGCTTTCCTGAGCCGCCGCGGCCGCCTCGCCGCCGCGGCGCGGGGGCTGCGACATTTTTCGGCATGGGAGCACGCAGGCTCCCTGCCTATCTCCTGCCCAGCTTCAGACAGGAGAGTCCCATGACCGCAGCCGACTTCACCACCGTTCAGGACACCCACGCCCCCGCCAAGCGCGGACTTCGCGGCGAGGCCGTCTTCTTCCTCGTGGCCGCGCTGCTGCTGGTGATCGCCGTGGTCAACACCCTGGCCTTCGGCCTCGTGGGCCTTGCCATGACCGCGCTGGCGCTGGTGCCGGTGTGCTACTTCATGCTGCTCTGGATCACCGTCGGCAAGTAAGCCGCATGGTCATGGCCGCCCGCCTGCCCTAGATAAGGGCGCAAAGGAGAGCGGTCATGGATTACGACATTCTCATCTCGGGCGGCGGGATCGCCGGGCTCACCGCGGCCGCCGCCTTCGGCAACGCCGGCTTCTCCGTGCTCTGCGTCGATCCGGCGCCGCCGGTGACAGAGCGCGAGGCGCAGGGCGCCGACCTGCGCAGCACCGCCTTCCTGCAACCGGCGCAGGCGTTTCTCGCCGAGGCGGGCCTCTGGGAGCGCCTCGCCCCACACGCCATGCCGCTGCAGGTGATGCGCATCGTCGACGCCGGCGGCGAGCTGCCCGAGCCCCGCATCGTCAAGGATTTCGACAGCGCCGAGATCTCCGAGCTGCCGTTTGGCTGGAACCTTCCCAACTGGCTGCTGCGGCGCGAGCTGTCGGCCCACCTGCACGGGATGGAGCGCGTCACCTTCCTGCCCGGCACCGCCACGACCGCACTCTTCACCCGCGAGGCCGAGGCCCGCGTCACGCTCAGCGATGGCCGGCGTATCCGCACCCGGCTGGTAATTGCCGCGGACGGACGCAATTCGCCGATGCGCGAGGCCGCGGGGATCGGCGTGAAGACCACCCGCTTCGGACAGAAGGCGCTTGCCTTCGCCACCACCCACCCGATCCCGCATGGCAATGTCTCGACGGAAATTCACCGAACCGGCGGGCCGTTCACGCTGGTTCCCCTGCCCGATTTCGAGGGCCAGCCCTCCTCGGCGGTCGTGTGGATGGAGGAAGGGCCAAAGGCCGAGGCGCTGATGGCCTTGGACGAGGCCGCCTTCGAGGCCGCCATGTCCGAACGGTCCTGCCACCATTTCGGCCCGCTGAAGCTGGCCTCGCGCCGCACCATCTGGCCGATCATCGCGCAGCACGCCGAGAGCCTGACCGGCCAGCGCCTCGCGCTTGTGGCCGAGGCGGCGCATGTGGTGCCCCCCATCGGCGCGCAGGGGCTGAACATGTCTCTGGCCGACATGAAGGTGCTGCACGATCTCGCGGTGGCGCGCCCCGAGGCGCTTGGCGAGGCGTCGATGCTCGACGCCTACGCCCGCAAGCGGATGCCCGACATCCGTGCCCGCGTCGCCGGGATCACCGCGCTGAACCGCGCCTCGATGCTGTCGACCCCGCTGCTGCGCGACGCGCGCGCCACGGCGCTGGATGCGCTCTACGGCGTCAAATCCGTGCGCAAGACGCTGATGCAGATGGGCCTCGGCGCGAAGGGGTGAGGCCACGTCACGCCGGGCGCTTCTACTGCCCCACCCGCAGCGTATGGCCGGTCAGCTCCTCGCTGAACGGCACTGGGTGCGGCTCGAGTCCCAGCCGCGCGCGGTAGACCGGCAGGCTCTCGGTCACCCGCATCACGTAGTTGCGGGTCTCGGTGAAGGGGATCAGCTCGATCCAGTCGATCATGTCGATCTCACCCTTCAGCGGGTTGCCGAAGATCTTCATCCAGCTCACCGGGCGCGACGGCCCGGCGTTGTAGCCCGCCGCCATCATCACCGGGTTGCCGTCGAACTGCTGCGACAGGCTCTGCAGGTAGCGCGCGCCGAGCTTGGCGTTGTAGCCCGGGTTGTCCAGCAGGCCCTCGAAACTGTAGGGCACGCCGAGCCAGCCCGCGACCTCCTTGGCGGTGCCGGGCATCAGCTGCATCAACCCGCGCGCGCCTGCGCCCGAGACCACGCGCGGATCGAACTCGGACTCGCGCCGCGCGATCGACAGCACCATCTCACGCGGGACCGGGAAATCCACCTTCAGCAGGTCCGGGTGCAGCGCGTAGTAGGGGCCGGCCAGCTCGAGCCCATATTGCGCCGCGCGCTTGCCGACCATGACCTCGACGTGCGGACGCTGCATCTGTGCCAGCATCTGTCCGAGCTGGCCGATCTGCTGCCGGTCGAGCCCTTCGGCGAGATGGGTCAGGAAGCGCTCGCCCAGCGACGTCTCGCCCGACGCCAGCAGCAGGATCGCGGCGCTGTAGACGCTGCTTTGGGTAAACGGCGCCGCGCGCCAGTCGGGGAAGCTCTCGGTTCCCGCCAGCTTCGGGTCGGACGCGATGCCGCCACGCTCCGCCGCCAATAGCCCGTAGAAGGAGGTCTGGTAGCGCGCGCCCTGCGCATAGGCCTGCTTCGCCCCCTCGGTGTCGCCCAGCTCTTCCAGCGCGCGGCCCATCCAGTAGCCCGCACGGCCCTTGGAGATTGGCGAGGTCACCGCCCCGTCGTGGTTGCGGAAGTGGCGCAGCGCGGTCTGCGGATCTTCGAGGAAGCGCAGCGCGATGAAGCCAGAGAGCCATTCCAGCGCGGCGTATTGGTCGCCCTCGGTCAGCCCGTGACGCGAGGCAATGGCATAGGCGGTTTCGGCATCGCCCCGGCGCATTTTTTGGTGCGCCAGGTCGTCGCGCCGCCCGGCCCAGGCCCAGGGCTCGCCAAGCGCCTCGGCACTGCTCGAGCGTTCGAGCAGCAGCGAGATGGCATCGTCGTCGCGGCCCTTGCGGAGACGCCAGAGGTAGCGCTCATAGGCCAGCCCCGGATCGTTCGCCAGCGCCGCGGGCACCGCTTCGATGCGGCTATCGACGCCCGGATCCAGCGCGCGCAGCGCCAGCCGCGCCTCCGCGAGCTTGCGCCAGCCGTCCGAGACCAGCGGCAGAAGCGCCCGCGCATTGTCCTCCCAGCCCTGCCAGAGCGCCATGTCGAGCCGCGCCTCGTGATGCGGTTTCAGCAGATCGGGCCAGTCGCGCAGGAACGTCGCGCGCTCTTCGGCGCTGAGCGGCAGGGTGCGCCAGGCCATGACGACGTCGGCCTCGGCGGCGCCGCGTTGCCCCTCGGCCAGATGCGCGCGCGCCAGCGCCAGCGCCCCGGCGCCGGTCTGCGGAAGGTAGCCCGAGAAGAACGCGCGGATGGTGCCGAGATCGGATTCCGAAATGGCGATCTCGGACTTCTCGCGCAGGTAGGGCATGCCCGGCCAGTCGGGGTTGCGCGTGATGAAATCCATCACCTGGGCGGCGTTGCCCCGGCTGGCGCGCAGGTAGTGCCAGAGCACCACGTCGAGCGCGGCCTGGCCGTCGCCCCGCGACTCGATAAGAGCGGAGGCCCAGTTGCCCGACCGCATGTCCGCCATGGCCTTGGCGAGCGGGCGCTCGTCGGGCAGGGCAGGCGTGGCAATCAGGGCAAGAAGCACGAAGAGAGCGGCGCGGAGGCGCGACATGAGCTTGCAATTTCCTTGACGAAAAGGAATAGACACGCCGCGGAGATTACCGCGTGGCAGGGGGTGATCCAATTCACATTCCCTCCAGCCCGGGGTCTCGCAGCTACGAAGCGAACACATAAACATTAAAGGAGCGTGTCATGTTCAAAGGTTCGATGCCAGCACTGGTCACGCCGTTCAAGGACGGCGTCGTGGATTTCGACGCGCTCAAGAAACTCGTGGACTGGCACGTGGCCGAGGGCAGCTCGGCACTGGTGCCCGTGGGGACGACCGGCGAGAGCCCAACCCTCAGCTACGAGGAACACGAGGCAGTCATCGACTGCGTGGTGAAAACCGCCGCGGGCCGGATCCCGGTGATCGCTGGCGCGGGGTCGAATTCGACCGCCGAGGCGATCCACTTCATGCAGTTCGCCGAAAAGGTCGGCGCGCAGGCAGCGCTGGTGGTCACCCCATATTACAACAAGCCGACCCAGGCCGGGCTGATCGCGCATTTCACCGCCGTGCATGACGCCGCGAACCTTCCGATCATCATCTACAACATTCCCGGCCGATCGGTGGTCGACATGTCCCCCGCCACCATGGGCGAGCTGGCCAAACTGCCGCGTATCGTCGGCGTCAAGGACGCCACCGGCGATCTGGCACGGGTCTGCGCACAGCGTATCACCTGCGGCACGGACTTCCTGCAGATCTCGGGAGAGGACGCCACCGCGCATGGCTTCAACGCCCAGGGCGGCATCGGCTGCATCTCGGTGACCGCGAACGTCGCCCCGGCGCTCTGCGCCCAGATGCAGGCGGCCACGCTCGCGGGCGACTATGCCAAGGCGCTGGAACTGCAGGACAAGCTGATGCCGCTTCACCAGGCGATCTTTGCCGAGCCGGGCGTCTGCGGCGCAAAATACGCCATGAGCCGTCTGGGCCTCTGCAACGAGGAAGTGCGCCTGCCGCTGCTGCCAGTGACCGAGCCGGTGCGCGCCCGCATCGACGCGGCATTGCGTCACGCCGGGCTGCTGGGCTGAAGTCCAGCGACGGATAGAGTGGAGGCACTGCCTCCGCTCCTCCGTTATGTATCCGCCCACAAGACGCCCCCGGGGGAAACCTGAATGAGAGAAGGCGGGTCCGATGTCGGACCCGCCTTTGTCTTGTGCCCAGGGCTTTTCCCGCGAAGGGGGCTCACTCGGGCTCGGTGCTCTCCACGCCCTCGGGCTCGCCGACAACGACAAAGCGCAGCGCGTCGGGCTTCAGCACGCGGGCGGCGACGCGTTTCACGTCCTCGAGGGTCACCGCCTCGATTTCGTCGTTGCGGGTGGCGATGTAATCGGGGGTGAGCCCGTCCATCTGCATGCCGACGAGGATATCGGCGATTGGCCCGTTGCCGTCGAAGCGCAGCGGGTAGGCACCGGTGAGATAGGTCTTGGCCTGGTCGAGCTCCGCCTCGGTGACGCCGTTCTCGGCAAGCTTGGCCCATTCGTCCTTGATGACGTCTATGGCCTCGCCGATGCGGTCATTGGCCGAGGCGACGTGGCCGAGGTAGAGCTCGGCATGGTCCATTGGCACGATGTAGGAATAGACGCCGTAGGTCAGGCCGCGCTTTTCGCGCACCTCGTTCATCAGCCGCGCCTCGAAGCCGCCACCGCCGAGAATGGTGTTCATCACATAAGCCGCGAAGAAGTCCGGATCGTCGCGCTTCAGCCCCTTCTGTCCGAAGAGGGCCACCGACTGCGGTGTCTCGAAGGGCACGACCGTGATCCCTGCCGTGGTCTGCACGTCAAAATCCTGGGGCAGAGGTGCACCGGTGTCGGGCAGGTCGGCCAGAAGATTGTCGATCAGCGCCGAGAGCTCCTCGGGCGAGATGTCGCCGGTCGCGGCGATATAGACCCGGTCCTTGGCCATGGCGCCTTTCCAGGCGTCGACGATGTCGTCACGGGTGAGCGCGCGGACGCTCTCGACCGTGCCCGAGGCATCGGTCGCATAGGGGTGGTCGCCGAAGACCTCGGCGTCGAATGTCGCGCTGGCGATGCTGTCGGGGTCCTTGGCATCGCTGCGGATCCCCGAGATCACTTGCGCCCGAACCCGCGTCAGCGCGGCTTCGGAAAAGCTCGGCTCGATCAGGCTTTGGCGCAGCAACTCGACTGCGTCGTCGCGGTTTTCGGTGAGAAAGCGCGCCGAGACCGAGACCGCGTCCTGGCTCGAATCGTAGCCGAAGCTCGCGGCGAGCGACTCCGACTCGGCGGCGAAACCCTGGGCATCATAGGCGCCGGCGCCCTCTTCCAGCAGCCCGACCATCAGGTTTGTCGCGCCGCGCTTGCCCGGCGCGTCCAGCGCCGCGCCGCCCTTGAAGCGGATCTCCAGCGCGGTGAAGGGGATCGAGGGTTCCTCGACCAGCCAGGCCTTGAAGCCCAGCGGAGTCTCGACCTGCTGGATGTCGATCTCGGCGGCGGCGGGCAGCGCCAGCCAGAGCGAGGCCGCCGCGGCGATCAGCGGGCCGGTCACGATGCGGAACGTCATTGGGTCACCTCTTCGGCATCAGTCTGCGGCAGCGACATGGCGGCGGGAGCGGCCTCCGGCGCGGCGTCGGCGGGGGTGGTCAGGTAGCCCGTGACCGAATGGCGCTTGTCGAAGACCTTGCGCGCGGCGGCGACGATCTGTTCGCTGGTCACGCCCTGCAGGATCTCGGGCCAGGCCTGCACGTCCTCGACCGTCAGGCCGGAGGTCAGCGCATTGCCGTAGCGCTGCGCCACGCTGGCCACGTCGTCGCGGTCGTAGATCTCGGAGGCGCGGGCCTGGAACTTGATCCGTTCGAGCTGCTCAGGATCGCAGCCGGTCTCGAGGAAGGCCGCCAGTTCGGCATCGAGCGCCGCCTCGGCCTCCTCCAGCGTCACGCCGGGCGCAGGCACGATGCCGAAGCCGAAGCTGCCATCATCATAGGAGGTGCCATCGTAGAAGGCCCCGACGTAGATCGCCTTGTGCTGTTCGAACTGCAGCTTCTGGTTCAGCACCGAGGTCTGCCCGCCGCCGAGGATCTCGGCAAGCAGGGTCAGCGCCGCGGCCTCTTCCTGGTTGCCGGGGTCGCGCTCGGGCGCAAGGTAGCGGCGCATCACATAGGGCTGCGCGACGCGCGGGTCCTCGAAGCGCAACCGGCGTTCGGCCATCTGCCGCGGCTCCTGAGGGCGGTCGCGCGGGGCACCGACCTCGGGGTTGGCCGGCAGCTTGCCGTACGTCTGCTCGGCCAGCGTGCGTACCTCATCGGGCGTGGTGTCCCCGGCGACGACAAGGATCGCGTTGTTGGGAGCGTAATTGCGGTGATAGAACGCCAGCGCATCGTCGAGATCGAGCTGCTCCATCTCCTCGCGCCAGCCGATCACCGGCACGCCGTAGCGGTGGTTGAGGTAGAGCGCCGCGCCCATCTGCTCGCGCAGCAGCGCGCCCGGGTCATTCTCGGTGCGCATGTTGCGCTCCTCGATGATCACGTCGCGCTCGGTGAGGATATCCTGCTCGTCGAGCTGCAGGTTGACCATGCGGTCGGCTTCCATCTCCATCATCAGCCCAAGCCGGTCGGCGGCAACGCGCTGGTGATAGGCGGTCTGGTCATAGGAGGTGAAGGCATTGTCGGTGCCGCCATTGCGGGCGACAATCTTGGAAAACTCGCCCGGCGCCAGCGTGTCGGTGCCCTTGAAGAGCAGGTGTTCGAGGAAATGCGCCACGCCCGAGCTGCCCGCGGTCTCGTCGGCGGAGCCCGCCTTGTACCAGACCATATGCACGACGACCGGCGCCCGGTGATCCTCGACCACGACCACGTCCATGCCGTTGTCGAGCGAGAAGGTGGTGACCGGCGTCTTCTCGGGGAGGATTCCGGCTGTCTCCGCCCGCAGCGGCATTGCCGACAGCACCATCACGGCCAGCGCCGCGCTCCATGACTTCATCTGCAAGCCCCCATTCCTCGGCTGAAACGACATCTGCCCCCAACCTACGGGGCGGGGGCAGTCATTCCAAGCTGGGCTTGCGGTTTCGTGATGTGCCGCGCGCTCAGTCGGCGGGGGGCGGCGCAGAGGGGGTGCGGGCGCCCGCCTTGCGGTAGGCGGTCAACGCAGCATTGGGGTCGAGTATCTGGTCGCGGTAGACCTTGTTATACTCGTTGTCCTTGAAGAGCTTCCAGTTGAACACCGAGCTGTCGCGGCGGAACTGGGCGTCCTCGACGGCGAGCCGCGTGCGGATGTCGCCATCGCGGCCGTAGCGCGAGGCGCGGTTCACCAGCGCGGCATCGCGGGATGGCACCTCTCCAACCGCCAGCTGCGCCGGGTTGCCGCCAAGCGCCGCGACGGCGTCCGCGAGCGGCGTCTGGTCGGTGCGGTTGGCGCTGCCGGGCGTTGGCGTCGGCAGCTCGGCAAAGCTCTGCGGCATCTCCAGCGGCTTGTTCGGCACGATGGCGAACTCCTCGGGGGTGCCGCGGTTGTTGCGCATTTGGTGCAGCGTGCGATCACTCGTCGTACAGGCGACGAGCCCGGTAAGTCCGAGCATCAGCACGAGATGCGGCAGCTTCATGGCCATTCTCCGGTTCTTGCCTTTCGCCCGGATCTATACGATCCAGCCTGCCCCGTCACGGGGCCTTTTTCCCGCGCTTGCCCGCCTCGGTCCCGCCGGAGAAGAGCACCAGCCCGATCGCCCCCGCGAAGATCGCGATATCGGCGACGTTGAAGGCAAAGGGGTTGTTCAGCCCACAGCAGGACATGTTGAGGAAATCCGCCACGGCGCCGTAGAGCAGCCGGTCGATCACGTTGCCGAGCGCGCCACCGATCAGCAGCCCGCCCGAGATCAAGCCCAGCCGCCCCGGCGGATCACGCCGCAGCCAGACCGAGACGAAGAGCACGATCCCCAGCGCCACGGCGATCAGCGTCCAGCGCGCAGCGGCGGCATCATCCGCGAAGAGGCCGAAGTTGACCCCGCGATTCCACGCCATACGGAAGTTGAGGAATGGCGGCAGCACGTCGATCGACAAGCGCTGCGCCAGCCCCATCACGTGCACCACGAGCCATTTCGAAAGCTGATCCACCACGAAGGTGATCGCCGCCGTCACCAGTACCAGCCGCATGAACTCTCCTTGCGCCGGGGCCGCGCCCCGGGTTTCCGCCCCGGTCTACAGGCTGCGCGCCGCGAGGAAAAGCCCTGCCTGGTTCAGGGGTGTGCGAGCGCCCGGCGCAACAATGCGCGGAAGGCGCCCGTCGCCGCCTGCTCGTCGATCACCCCCGGATCGTTCACCGTCAGCGCCGCGCACAGGGGTCTCTCCTCGGCGTCGCGCAGCGCCACGGTGAAATTCAGCACCCCGGGCTCCGAGCCGCCCTTGTAGGCGGCGGGACCCAGTCCGTAGGCGGGCCCGGGATTGAGCTGCAGCATCGGCAGGTCCGCCATGGGCAGCAGCAGCGCGCAGAGCTGCTCGAGCGGCAGGTACCACTCGATCCCCGGCACCGAATGCGCGGCGGCCCCGGCAGGATCGGGGGGCGTCGACGCGGTCTCGGCGGCAATGCCGGAGCGGTCCTCGGGCTCGGCGTCGAGCCAGGCCCGGGCCGCTGCGGGATCGCTCTTGAGGGCAAAGAACTCGCGGGTCGAGAGCATTGCCTCCGGCGCAATCGCCAGTTCCTCGGCCACGGTGTCGCGCCCGAGCAAGTCGAGAAGCAGGTCGGTGGCGGTGTTGTCGCTCTCGGCGATCATCAGCAGCGCGGCGGTGTGCAACGTCACCGGCGCCTCTTCGGGGAAATCCTGAAGTCGCCCCGAGGGCAGCGACCGATGCCCGTCGCCAAGCCGCAGCACACGATCCCAATCGGTCTTGCCCGCACGCACGTCGCGGGCCAGCACCGACAGGATCCCCAGCTTGAAGGCGGAGCCGACCGCCAGCGGATGCGATGCGCCGCCCGCCGCCAGAACCTCGCCCTCGCGGGTCACCAGCCAGGAGACCTCGGCCCCTAGCCCCTCCAGCCCTGCCACAGCCGCGCGCAGATCGGCGACCAGCGGCTCGGGCGCACCGAGGCGGAGCCCGGCGATCCGCCCCTCGGGATCAAGGGTGATCTTCACCGGCACCTGGTAGGTCGCGCTGCGCAGCGTGCCGCTGCCGTCGACAAGCTCGATCTGCTCGACCGGGCCGACCTGCGCCCTCAAGGTCTCGAGCAGGCCATCGAGCTGGGCTTTGGGGACGGCGCGGGCGAAATCCTCGGTGACTTCGACATCCCCGGTGCCGCCCGACAGCAGGGCTTTCAGAACCGCGCGTTCCGCCTCCTGGCCCGCCGCAACTCCGGGCAGGCAAAGAAAGGTCGCCGCCGCCGCGAGGGCAGCCCCCAAAAATACCTTCACGCCAATCACTCCCAAAAATAAGGCAGCGCTCCGCCGCCGCCGACCCCATCATTTCACGAATCGGCGCCGGGGTGAATTGCGCGGAATTGGTCACGATCACTCTCCGGTCACCCGCGCGACTTCGGGGACCACGTTAGGGTGAGACGCCACGGGCAACGCCAAGCCAAGTCCAGTTGGCTCTGCTCCCGCCGGTTGCCTGCGAATTTCCCGAGTCCACCCAAGAGAGATCTTTTTCGCGCCCGCGGCATCATGATGCTTGTCGACATTCCGGCGACTGAATATCTATTTCTTGTGGCAATTAATTTTCGCCGGTTCCTTTTTCAGAATTCTGATGAGTGAGCGCCAATTGTGACAAGCATTTCTTCTCCCTCTCAGAGATCCTCCGTCGGCTGGGGTGTAAAACTCCTTGGATGGGGCTGCGTTCTGCTGGGCCTCGTGCTTCTGGCTGGCGGTCTCTGGCTGATCTCCCTGGGCGGAAGCTGGTACTACGCGCTCGCGGGGCTCGGCCTTGTCCTCTCCGGGGCGCTGCTCAATCGCGGCAGCCTGAAGGCGCTGTGGCTTTACCTGCTCGTCTGGATCGGAACGCTTGGCTGGGCCTGGTGGGAGAGCGGCAGCGACTGGTGGGCGCAGCTGCCGCGGATGCTGTCCCCGACCGTGATCCTGCTTCTCATGCTGGCCTGCCTCCCGACCCTTGTCCGAAACAGGCGCCGCCCTTCCTGAAGACCCGATCAAGACCCACAGAGCCCCGGGCCAAAGCTCTTGTAGGAGGTACATGTCGATGATCCGTTTTCTCCAAACGCCCGGGCGCGGCTTGCTGGCCTCCTTTGCGGGCGCCGTGCTCAGCCTTGCCGCACCCTCCGTGCTTGCCCAGGACGGCGGCGCATCCGAGCCGCCGCCCGAACGGGCGATGCCGATACCCGTCGGCGCGGACTGGCCCTATTATGGCGGCGACGGCATGGCACAGCGCTTTTCGCCGCTGACCCAGATCACCCCCGCGAATGTCGGACAGCTCGAGCGCGCCTTCGTCTTCCACACCGGCGATCTGCCCCCCGGCGACGGCGCCGGCAGATACGCCGCCGAGACGACGCCGCTGAAGATCGGCGACAGTCTCGTCATGTGCACCGCGATGAACAGGATGATCTCGATCGACGCGGCAACCGGCGAGGAGCGCTGGCGCTTCGATCCCGAGGTCCCGCGCGAGGCGATCCCCTATGGGGCAACCTGCCGCGGTGTGGCCGCCTATACCGATCCGGACAGGCCCGAGGGCGAGGCCTGCAAGGTGCGGGTGATCGAGGCCACGCTCGATGCCCGCCTGATCGCGCTCGACGTCGAGACCGGGGAGCCCTGCACGGACTTCGGCAGCGGCGGACAGGTCGATCTCTGGGAGGGCATCGGCGAAAAGGTGCCGGGCTTCTACGCGGTCACCGCCGCGCCCACCATCGTCGGCGGCATCGTGGTCACCGGCGCACAGGTCAAGGACGGACAGGCCGAGGACGCCCCCTCGGGCGTGGTGCGCGGCTTCGACGCGGTGACCGGCGCGCTCGCCTGGGCCTGGGACTTGGCCGCACCCGAGGAGATGCGCGGCGGCCCGCCCGAGGGCAAGACCTACACCCGCGGTACGCCCAACATGTGGACCACCGCCACCGCCGACGAGCTGCGCGGCATCGTCTACCTTCCGCTCGGCAATTCCGCGGTGGACTACTACGGCTCCAACCGCTCGGAGGCAGAAAATGCCTACGCCACCTCTCTGGTCGCACTGGATGCCGCCACGGGCGAGGAGCTCTGGCATTTCCAGACCCTGCGGCACGACGTGTGGGACTACGACCTCGGCGCGCAGCCGACGCTGCTGGATTACAAGGGCGAACCGGCAATCCTGCTGTCCTCGAAACAGGGGGATCTCTACATCCTCAACCGCGAGACCGGTGCGCCGCTCACCCCGGTGGGCGAGCTCACCGACCTGCCGCAGGGCGAGATCGAGCCGGACTTCGTCGCCGACAGCCAGCCGGTGTCCCTCTGGGCGACCCTGCGCAAGCCGCCGCTGACCGAGAAGCGGATGTGGGGGATCACCCCCATCGACCAGCTCTATTGCCGCATCCGTTTCCGGCAGATGGTCTACGACGGCTACCTGACCCCGCCCTCGACCCGGAATTACATCCAGTACCCGGGCTATTACGGGGGCAACGACTGGGGCTCGGTGGCGGTGGACACGTCCCGCGGGCTGCTCATCGCCAACTACAACGACATTCCCAATCTCACCCGGCTGGTGCCTCGCGCTGAGGCCGACGCCGAGGGCATGCGGCCGATCGGCAGCCCTGAGCGCGCCGTAGGGCGCGGCCAGCCGCAAGTCGGCGCGCCCTACGGGGTGACGACCAACGCCGGGTGGCGATCAGGCCTCACCGAACTTCCCTGCACCCAGCCGCCCTATGGCGGGATCACCGCCATCGACCTCGCGACGGGTGAGCCGGTCTGGGACACGCCGCTTGGCACCGCCCGGCGCAATGGCCCCTTCGGCCTGCCGTCGCGGCTGCCGCTGAAGATCGGCACACCGAACAATGGTGGCGCGGTACTCACCGCCTCGGGGCTGATCTTCATCGGGGCGGCCGTCGACAATCTCTTCCGCGCCATCGACATCGAAACCGGCGAGAACCTCTGGACCGACGCGCTGCCCGCGGGCGGGCAGGCCAACCCGATCAGCTACGAGGTGGACGGCCGGCAATACGTGCTGATCGCCGCCACGGGCCATCACGCGATGGAAACCGGGGTCAGCGACGCGATCATCGCCTACCGGCTGCCCGACTGAGCGTACCCCGGGCATAAAAAGAGAGGCGGGCCACGGCCCGCCTCCCCTGTCAGCCCTGCGATGCGCGCTGGATCAGTGGCGGAAGTGGCGCATCCCGGTGAAGACCATCGCGAGCCCAGCCTCGTCGGCCGCCGCGATCACCTCGTCGTCGCGCATCGACCCGCCCGGCTGGATCACCGTGGTCGCGCCCGCGGCCGCCGCTTCCATCAGCCCGTCGGGGAAGGGGAAGAAGGCGTCCGAGGCGACCGCCGAGCCCTGCGTGAGCGGCGTGTCGAGGCCGAGGGCCTCGGCCATGCGCTCGGCCTTCTTGGCGGCGATCAGCGCCGAGTCGACGCGGCTCATCTGGCCCGCACCGACACCGACGGTGGCGCCGTTCTTGACGTAGACGATGGCGTTCGACTTGACGTGCTTGGCGACCTTCCAGGCAAAGAGCAGGTCCAGCAGTTCCTCGTCCGACGGCTGCTTCTTGGTCACCACCTTCAGATCGTCCAGCGTGATCGTGCCGTTGTCCTTGTCCTGCACGAGCATCCCGCCCGAGACTTGGCGGTAGGCGAGGCCCGGCTCGGAGGTGTCGGCAAGCCCGTCGGTGGTCAGCAGGCGCAGGTTCTTCTTCTTGGCGAAGATCTCCTTGGCGGCATCATCGGCGCCGGGCGCGATCACCACCTCGGTGAAAATCTCGGTGATCGCTTCGGCGGTCTCGGCGTCGAGCGGCATGTTCAGCGCGACGATGCCGCCGAAGGCCGAGGTACGGTCACAGTCAAACGCCTTCTGATATGCTTCCAGCAGGGTCGCGCCCTTGGCGACGCCGCAGGGGTTGGCGTGCTTGATGATCGCGCAGGCCGGCCCATCCGCGGGCAGGAACTCCGAAACCAGCTCGAAGGCGGCGTCGGTGTCGTTGATGTTGTTGTAGCTCAGTTCCTTGCCCTGATGCTGCACAGCGGTCGCCACGCCCGGGCGCTCCGAACCGTCGCGGTAGAAGGCAGCCTTCTGGTGCGGGTTCTCGCCGTAGCGCAGGGTCTGGGCGATCTCGCCCGAGAAAACCCGGCGGCGCGGGGCGTCGTCGTTCAGCGCGCCGGCCATCCAGGTCGAGACCGCGGCGTCATAGGCGCCGGTGCGGGCATAGGCGACCTGCGCGAGCTTCTGGCGGAAGGCATAGGTGGTGGCGCCGTCGTTGGCATCAAGCTCGGCCAGCAGCGCCTCGTAGTCGGCCACATCGGTCACCACGTTGACGAAGGCGTGGTTCTTCGCCGCCGCGCGAATCATCGCCGGGCCGCCGATGTCGATGTTCTCGATGCAGGTGTCATAGTCAGCGCCCTTGGCGACGGTTTCCTCGAACGGGTAGAGGTTGACCACCAGCAGGTCGATCCCGGTGATGCCGTGGGCCTTCATTGCCTCGACGTGCGCGGGGTTGTCGCGCAGCGCCAGCAGGCCGCCATGAACGCGCGGATGCAGCGTCTTGACGCGGCCGTCCATCATCTCGGGGAACTCGGTCACATCCGACACGTCGCGCACCTTGAGGCCCGCCTCGCGGATCGCCTTGGCGGATCCGCCGGTCGAGAGCAGCTCGACACCCCTTGCGCTCAGCGCCTTGGCCAGGTCGATGAGACCGGTCTTGTCCGAAACGGAAATGAGGGCGCGGGCGACGGGGGAGAGATCAGGCATGAGGAGGGTCCCAGATGGTTCAGAGCGTCACATCCGGCTCGTCCTGCCCAAGGTCTCGGATCGCGATGGCGGTGTCCTGCGCCTTGGCCAGCGACCAGCGGATGCGGGTCGCATACTCCATCACGCGGCCGGATAAAACGACCTGTTGCGCCCCGCGGGGCCGAAGCCGGCCATTTTCCAGGTAAACCGAGTCTTCCACCGCCATTTTCACCCCCGGTTCTGGGCGGAACACCCAGATCTCGCCCGAACGCAACCCCAGCGAGACCGCCGCGCCGGCCATGTCGAGCTCGGCATCGACGTCGGGATGCAGGTGAAAGCGAATCTCATAGCGGAACCCTTCAAGCCCGCCCCGGTCGAGCCGCTTGTCGAAGGTCTTTCGATCCTTGGCATCCAGCGCGAAGAGCATGTCCTCGCCTTCCAGGGTTCGCCCGTCGAGGCTCAGCTCGAGCTTGCGCGCATGGGTCAGCCCGTGGCTGCGCTTGTAGCCGTCATGGGCGGCCTCGAACCGCCAGCCCGCCGCGTCCTGCGCCAGTTCCACCGGCACCTCGCGCGGGCCCTCGACGATCAGCTCGCGTTCGATCCCGCCGATGCGCTTGCGCTCCCCGAGCCGGGCGCTCGACGTACCATCGAGGCAGAGCGTGGAATGCGACGGCGTGGCCCGCGCCGCGCGCCGCCACTCCTCGCCGAAGACCGAGCCGGCGCCGCAGCTGACGATCAGCGGGCGACGACCGGAGGTCAACTCGAAGGCCAGCGTCGAGGCATGTGCGCCCGCCGAGGCGCGCCCCTGCGGCGGCGGCGCGGCGTCGACGATCACCGTGCTGCGCCCGCCCGCCAGCCGCGCGCAGCCCATGGCAAGGCCCTCGACCGGGCGGCGG